>CAYTJI010000185.1:0-4692 GCA_964438065.1 uncultured Desulfobacteraceae bacterium
GAAAATCATACCCGCTTCTGACGACAAGGACCTGTTGTTCAGGGAATTTGTCAAGCTGAAACAGAGCCTCGGTCTGTACGGCACCGTGGAAAATGCCATCCGCTATGGTGAGGAAAACGGCGGCGGAATGAGAACTTTTACCGGTGATTTGTCCGTTCCGTCCGACCTTCCTGAAGGGACCTACAAAATCGAAGTCTACGCCGTCGGAAAAGGCGGGATTGTAGGCTCCGGCACCCATGACATTGAAGCCAGGGAGGTCGGCATGCCGGCGTTTATCTCATCCCTGGCCTACAACCATGGGACCCTGTACGGGATTCTTGCCGTTCTGATCGCCATTATTGCTGGTCTGGTGACGGGCATTATTTTCAAAGGAGGGGGAGGGGGGCACTAGAATCGTGCCGGCCTGAAACCATGTCCTGTTCCGGAATCGGAATATCATGGGAAAATTTCTTGCATGGGCAAAAGATACCCTCAGTATCCGCGGCAGGTCCCACGGCAGCCTGAAGTTTGCCGCCCTGTTCCGTATTTTTCAGAAGATCCTGAAATTGAATAATCAGATACTGGAACTGATGGCCGATATGGGAGACAAGCTCGGCGGAGATTATGTCTTTGATCAGCAGTATATCCGATCGTCATGCCGGAGGATGGCGGATCTGATCCATAAACTGATATATAATCTGAATGCCCTTGCGCCGAAAAAATATCGGGAACTGGAAAACATATTCATGTCCATTAATGACGATATCGAGGAAGAGTTGGCCGGGAGGCTGGTCATCCCCAGGACCGACCATATCATGTTTTACGATATCATCACCCGGGATTTTGCCGATGTGGTCGGTGGGAAAAACGCCAATATAGCCGAGGTCAGAAACCGGTTGGATTTGCCCGCGCCGGAAGGCTTTGCGATTACAACCCGCGCTTTCAAGTCATTTTTCGACCACAATCAACTTCAGGATAAGATTCAGAAAGCCCTGAGCGCATGGGAGCAAGGGCGTTTGAGCAGAGAGGCGGCCTCAAGGGAGATCCGGTCTTTGATTACTTCGGGCGTCATGCCGGGAGATCTTGCCCGGGCGATTGAAAAGGCCCTGAGGCATCTTCAGCATATTACGGGTCAGCGCGACCTGTTCCTTGCCATACGCAGCAGCGCCATGGGAGAGGATTCAGAGCATACTTTCGCCGGGCAGTTCCTGACTCTTTTGAATCAACCCCGGCAGGATCTGGTGAAGTGTTACAAGGACGTACTTGCCAGCAGTTATTCCCCGTCCGCCATGGAATACCGTCGACAGAAAGGTTTTGCAGAACATGAGGTGGCAATGGCCGTTGCGTGTCAATGCATGGTTGATGCCGCGGTCAGCGGTGTGCTCTACACGATGGATCCTTTGACCCCTGCCAGCGAGACGATGGTACTCACTGCGAACTGGGGCCTCGGGGCGCCGGTTGTTGCCGGGAAAGTCAAGGCGGATCAGTTCAGGATATCCCGCGAGGCTCCCCATGAGGTCCGGGGTCTTGATATCGTCCGTAAAACGAAAAGCCTTGAACCTGTAGCATCCGGGGGGTGCCGATTTCGTTCCGTACGAAAAGAGCGGCAGACCATCATGTGCCTGACGGAGGCTCAAATCAGAAGGATCGCGGAAACGGGTTTGATGATTGAAAGATATTTCAAAAAGCCTCAGGATATTGAATGGGTCATTGATCCGGATGACGTTCTGTACATTCTTCAGACAAGGCCCCTGAATATCCGGGCCCGGATTGCCGATGTGATCAACGACGTGTCTTCCGTAAAAGAAAAATACCCGGTGATATTTTCCGGAAGGGGGTCCATCGCTCAGAACGGCATTGCAGCCGGAAAGGTCTTTCCGGTCCGGAGTGATGAAGACCTGGATCATTTTCCCGACGGCGCTATCCTGGTTGCCGGGCAGACATCCCCCAGATTTGCCAAGGTTGTCCGGAAAGCCGGCGGCATTATAACGGATGTGGGAAGCCCTACCGGACACATGGCAACAATTTCACGGGAATTCAGAGTCCCTACGATTGTTAACACGGGCATTGCCACACAAGTTCTGAAGCCCGGACAGGTGATCACCATGGATGCGGAAGAAAACGTGGTATATGAAGGAAGAATCAGGGATCTCTGTTATTATGGATTCCTGGAAGATTCATTCGAAGAAACTTATGAGTTTCGGCTCCTGAGGCGGATTCTCAAAAAAATTACCCCGCTTCATCTGATAGACCCCCATGACAGGAACTTTGTCCCGTCAGCGTGCCGGACATTCCATGATATTACCCGCTTTGTTCATGAAAAAGCCGTGGAGGAACTGATTGACCTGAACTATCATCACCATCACGATGTCCATGCCACGGGGAAAAAGCTGAAATCCGAAATTCCGCTGGACCTGATCATTATTGATATCGGAGGCGGGTTGACCGAAACGGAAAACAGATCAACGGTTACGCCTGAACAGATCCTGTCTGTGCCAATGGCTGCCTTCCTGAAGGGTCTGGGTACGCCCGGCGCATGGAGCAGAGATCCCATGTCCGTAGATTTCGGGAGTTTCATGTCAAGCCTGACCCGAACATTTTCCTCCGGTCTTGCCAACCCGAGGTATGTGGGGCAAAACCTTGCCGTCATATCCGGTGAATACACGAATATCAACCTCCGCCTCGGCTATCATTTCAATATGATTGATGCCTATATCAGTGGCAAGACCAATGACAACTACGCATACTTTCGTTTCTTCGGTGGTGTAACGGATCCTGCCCGCCGGTCCAGGAGAGCAAAATTCATTGCCGAGGCCCTGGAAAAAAATGATTTCAGTGTCGATTTGCGTGGAGATCTGGTCGTCGGACGGATAAAGAAACTGGGTGTGGAGTCGATGCGATGGAAGATGCATCTGCTGGGGCAGCTGGTAGCTTTTACACGCCAGCTTGATGTGCAGATGAATAGTGATCAGAAGATCGGAAAGTTCGTGGGAGAATTTGAAAGGCTGGTAAAATCGGGTGAAGGCATGAATCGAGGGGGGAGGGATGCACAATGAACAATGAGAAAAAGACGACGATACTGGTTCTTGACGATGAAGCCATTGTCATCAAGAGGTTGAAATCCGCCCTTGAAAAGGCAGGCTATGAGGTGGAGTCCTTTTCCAGGAGCGCGGACGCTTCGAAACGGATTACCGAAAGGGATTTTGATATCGTTATCACCGATCTGAAGATGGAAGGGCTGGATGGAATGCAGTTTCTGTCCCAGGTTAAAGATCGCTCACCGGCAACGGAAGTCATCGTCATCACCGGGTTTGCCACAATGGATACGGCAAAGGAGTCCTTTCAGAAAGGGGTCTTTGATTTCCTGGCAAAACCGTTCAAGCTGGGAGAAATCCTGGAGACGGTAAAAAAAGCGGAAAAAAAGATCCGGGAGGCCCGCGAGATATAAGTGGTATCCCCCGGGGTTTTCATGGGAACCGTTGTACAAATTTGCCGCTTGGTTCAGGTCACTGCAACCGAACAGGAGAACACACATGATAAAGGCACTTGTTTCACTGGATGCGGACCTGGCATCCAGTATCGTCCTGAGGTATGCCTGCAGGTTGACGGAGCGGATTGAAATGAATCTCCAGACCATGCATGTAGAGGAAGTGGATCAGGAAGGTTATCCTCCCGGCAGCGGGTGGGTACGCAGTACCTGGGAAAAGGGACTTCTCCAGACAGCGCAGGAAGAAATCGCACAACTGCTCAATGCGGAAAAACCGTTCTGCCCACCCCTGGATGATCCCAAGATATCCATAGGGGAGCGGGAAGAAGAACTGTTGCGTGAGCTTGAAGACGAAGGATATGATGTCTTCATGGAAGGCGTATTATATTCATTTAACGCGACCAATTTCTTCAAAAAGGTCCAGTCCAAACTCTACAGGTATGCCCCGTGTCCGATTATTCTGGTCAAGAATCTGGTGAATGTAGAAAAAGTGGCGCTTCTGCTGGAAGACCACTCAGACTGGCGGCCGCTGGTGTCCGCGTTTTTGAAAATTTTTCATCAGTCCGACACCGTAGTGGACCTGATCCATTTCACGTTTCAGAAAACCGGACGAGCCCGCACCGGAAAAAGAGCGCATGCTTCGCCTGCCCGCCCGGAAAGAGCGGAACAGGGACCGGGTGAAGCAGCCAGAGCGCTCATGGAAATAGGGGGCAGCGTGGAAGAGCGTTGGGTCATTCAGGAGAGCCCGGCAGAATTCGGCGCTTCTCTTGAAGATTACGGGCTCGTGGGGGCCTGCATATCCCGTGATGCAGGCAAAAAAAGCCGGATTCCGGAATTGCTGAGCCGGGTTCCCTCGGCAGTCCTTCTTTGCAGGCAATAGCTGCTGGTTCTGCTCTTGTCCCTTTCTGATCCGGAAGCGGCAGGTGCTTTCCGCCGTCTGCCGGTGTTGTCCCTGCTAATGAGTCGGAAAATCGTGTATGTTGCACCGCGGTAAGATGAGACTTCCCCGTGATGGAGGAATCCCGATTGGTTGCGCGCACAATAACCTTTTTATCACCTAAAACCTGCATAAACTGTTTTGGGAACGTTGGGCTTGCATAACACGCATCGATTTGAATGCGCCCATAAAGGCTGCGGTTTTTGAAAACAGTTTACCCTGCGGGAGCGCCGAGTTTATCCCGCCTTGAGGCGGGACGGCGTTGGCAAGGACTTGAAGTATCGTCGTA
>CAYTJI010000186.1:0-4663 GCA_964438065.1 uncultured Desulfobacteraceae bacterium
CAAACGCCTGATCAAAAGCAAAAAGTTCGAATACTGTGTGTCCCTCAAAGAAGACATTCACAAGATGATAGACATGTTTTTCGACGTTAAAAGGACTCAGATATTGCCGAGTTCCGGGAGCATCGAGGAAATCCTCGGGCAGTTGAAAACAGAAGATGATGAGGAGGACGATTATGATTCCATGGCCGAGGATGACAGTGCTATTGTCCAACTTGTCAACAAAATGATTATCGACGCCTTCAACCGCGGTGCATCCGATATCCACATCGAACCGCGGCCCGGAAAACGCCCCGCCGTCATCCGACTCAGGATTGACGGGGCATGCCAGATCTACCAGACCATCCCGCACACGTATAAACGCGCGCTGGTCTCCCGCATCAAGATTATGTCGGACCTGGATATTGCTGAAAAACGCCTGCCTCAGGACGGAAAGATCAAGTTCAAGCGTTATGCACCACTGGATATTGAGCTGCGCGTTGCGACTATTCCGACAGCGGGCCGGAACGAAGATGTCGTCATGCGGATCCTGGCCTCCGGCGATCCGATGCCCCTGAACAGAATGGGTATGACGGAAAGGGACTATGAGTCCTTTATTGATATTATTACAAAACCTTATGGCATGGTTCTGGTTGTCGGCCCTACCGGAAGCGGGAAAACGACCACGCTTCATGCCGCCATGCGTTACATCAACAAGCCGGAAACAAAAATCTGGACGGCCGAAGATCCGGTGGAAATTACGCAGGACGGTCTTCGTCAGGTTCAGGTCCAACCCAAAATCGGTCTTGATTTCGCCTCAGCCATGAGGGCGTTTCTGAGGGCTGATCCGGATGTTATCATGGTGGGGGAAATGCGGGATCAGGAAACCGTGTCAACCGGTATAGAAGCGTCCCTGACCGGGCATCTGGTTTTCAGTACCCTCCACACAAACAGCGCCCCGGAAACAATCACCCGCCTCCTGGATATGGGGATGGACCCTTTTAATTTTGCAGACGCCCTGCTGGGGATTCTTGCCCAGAGACTGACCAGAACCCTGTGCAAAAAATGCAAGGAAAAATACCATCCGACCAGAGAAGAGTTTGATGCACTGGTAAGGCTCTATGATGGGGATTTTAACGCGCTTGGATTTGAATTTACCGACGACTTCCATCTGTACAGACCCAAAGGCTGTCCAGAATGCAGCAATACCGGGTACCGGGGCCGTGTCGGGATATTTGAACTTCTCCGGGGGACGGACGAAATGAAACTACTGATTCAAAACCGCGCGAAAATCGACGACCTGAGAAAACAGGCCGTCCGGGCAGACGGCATGACCACACTGATGCAGGATGGAATCCGCAAGGTGTGCCTCGGGTTGACCGATATCCGGCAGGTCCGGAGGGTGTGCATCCGGTAGCAGGGGGGATGCCCCCGGGAAAACCACTCAGCCGGTTATAAAAGCACCTAAATTCTCCCGATAAACTCCCCTTTCTTGAATGTGCCGACCAGCTTCGTCCCGTGGGGGTAGGTTATTGTCCCTTTTCCATGGTAGAGCCCATCCTTCCATTCCCCCTCATAACTGCCGCCGGAAGCCCAGGTAAAGGTTCCGATTCCATGGGGTTTTCCGGCCCTTATCTGACCTACATAAGCATCTCCGTTTGCAAAACTGCACCGGACCTCCCCATTCAGAACCCCGTTTTCCCACTCCCCCGCATATTCAGTCCCGTTGGCAAATAACAACGTCCCGTATCCATTGGGTTTGCCGTCTTTCATGTCTCCGGTGTAGATATTCCCGTCTGAAATAGTCATCCTGTTTTCTCTTTCGTTTTTTTCAGACCCCGCACCGGACCCGTCCCTGTCATTGTCCGGCGGAGAAAGAGGATCTTCATCATGCATGAATCTTTCCCTCTTCACAATATTCGATCACCTGGATCCCATGTTTCTGTTGCATGTTTGAAGCCTTTGGGAAACAACCTTTCCTGCACCAACCGGCAGCCTGCCTTGTGTGGCACGCAGACAGGTCAGGCTCGATTTATCATTTTCCACCTGTTCATCGTCCGGGATCCTCAACTTGATTTGGCACCTAAATTCCGCAATCGTCGAGTTTGCCGATTTTTAAAACAGTTTATGCAGGTTTCAGGCGGCATAAAACAGGTCCTTTTTCGACCGTCTCCATTCATGTGGGTATTATGGAATGATTTGTGAAAAACGAAAAGATAAATAATCAGTAGCATAACGGTAGTAGATTACTACCGTTATGATTAAGAGATCTGCTGTAGATAGGTCCTGAGATTGATTTTTTTGTAGATCAACCCCAGTTTTCTCCTGATGTTTTTCCTGTGGAACCCCACTGCGTCAACAGACACGTTCAGGTGCAAGGCGATTTCCTTGTTCGTCAGTCCCTGACGAACAAGATCAGCAACCTGTAACTGGGCGGGCGTCAATCTCAGGTCTGTTGAAGACAACTGGCTGGAAAAAGGGGAGATGAGATCCTCAAGATTCGTGCGGATGATGCTGAGATAGGACTTCACATCCCTTTCCGTAGCCCTGACTTCCAGTTGTTCGATATATGGAAATATCAGTTTTTCGACATTTGCCAGGATATTCGCCTGAAGCTGCCTTTTTTCCTCGTCCCGGTGTTCGATCAGCACCCTCAGGGCTGTGTTGGTTCTTTCAAGATGTTCAGTCTGCTGTTTGAGGTCTTGCTCGGTCTCCCGGATCTTTTTTTCAGTCTGTTTGCGCTCTTCAATCTCATGACGCAACTTCTCGTTCATGATGTACAACTCGTGCGTCCGTTCAGCAACCTTACGCTCCAGATCCTGATTCGCCTTTTGAATCAGTTCTTCCGCGCGTTTCCGCTTCGTAATGTCGCGGGCCACATGCACGGCGCCGGTAACACGGCCTTTCCGGTCGCGCAGGGGGGAAACGGAAACCAGGAAGACGCCCTTCAGCCTGCTTTCCGTTACCTCTACGGTGTGCGGCTTCTCATCCTCCAGCATCCTTTGATGCGGACAGAACGGGGGCGGGTGGTCTAACCCGTGGACATGTTCATAGCAAAGCAGTCCCGTCAGCTCATCCGGGGCCAGGCCCAGGGTATCGGCCATCGCCCGGTTCGCCTTGACGATCCTGAAATTGCCGTCCAGAATCATGACCAGATCCGGAACCGCATCAAAGGTCCTCTCCCACTCTTCCTTCGCGTTTGAGATGGCCTCTTCCGACTTTCTTCTCTCCTCTATGAGCCTTGACAACTGACTGATTTCCCGCAAACGCCTCTTTCCGGATTCCTCGGAAATACGCTGATAATAGGTAATCGCCCTTTTCGACTCTTCCAGGAGATCTTCCAGTTCCCGGACTTTTTTTCTCAGAGATTTGTGACCTGCAGCCGTCATGGATTATTCTGCCAGCACCAGGAGAACCCCGGTCCAGTCCAGGCCCCTGCTCTTGTGGAGAAAAGGGGCGATTTCAACCCCGGAATAAAACCCGACCAACGGGGTCCCGTGTTTGTTGAGCACGTGCTGAATTTCTTCGGCTTCCTCGATCGGGGTGTTTGAATAGTCACCCGTTCGTCCTGCACAGTCAATATATATGCCAAAACGCGCCTTCTTCCCATCGGCCTGTACCTGTGCCATTAATTCCGTGGCATTTTTTCTGGCCGATTCGATCATTTTCTTTCCGTCCCTCAGCATGAACTGTATTTCCATACCAGGTTCAAGGTCCGGCTCAAACATGCCGATGCCTTTCCCGTCGGGAAGTATTCCCGTAATCAGCCTGTTCACATAACTGCCTTCCTCGGGAACACCGAATCTCCGTCCGTGGTTAACCCCGATTGTCAGAAGATCCACGGGATGCTGATGATGCCAGTCCCCACTCCCGTACAACCCGTCAATGATCTCGACGACTGGTCTGCCGTCCAGTTCATAAATAGCTGATCCTGCCATTTTTGTGATCTTCCGGTAAACCCCGTCCAGGGGGCTACAGCCGTGCATAATTCTGTAATAATATTGAAAATTTCCTGACAACAGCAAGGCCGCTGCGCTACCGGTAGCGGAAAAAGTGCCACAGAACTGGCTTGTGGATTTTGCAAAACCGTAATCAGAGATCAATCCGGCACCGAAAACGGGCACATACGGTCTGAGTGCCCCTTCGATCCCTTCGATCAAGGGTGCGGACGCATTCAGAACAGGGGGGATGTCTCCTCCTGCCGGAATCTTCAGGGAATCATACAGAATGAACAGCAGGCCGTCAGACGTATGATCAGGGAGCCCTTCGGCCAGTTTTCTTCCCGTCTGTCTTTCATTCCCGTTCAGGCCGGTCTGGGAAACAACCACGCATTGTATGCCGTTCAACTCCAGTACGGCTGCGGTTGCAGGATAGCCTCTGTACGACAGATGTTCGTTCGTTATCACGCCGATTGCCGACCCGCCGATGACCGGGACATCCATACCCAGATGAGATTGCAACCCTTTCAGATACGCGTCCGGATCCAATTGCCCGCCGCAAAATGCAATCGCAAGGCCAGGCCTTGAAATCCCCCCCGTTTCCACCGCCTCTCCAATGACCCTTGTGGCGGACAAAAGAGGGTCCGGTTCATTTGCATATCCGATTCCAACTTTCATGTCCCGTTCTCAATAATTTTTCACCTAAATCCTGCAAGCGTCGAGTTTGCCGAAGACCTGCCTGCAGCAGG
>CAYTJI010000187.1:0-4651 GCA_964438065.1 uncultured Desulfobacteraceae bacterium
ATATTAAAAGCCTAACTTCCTTTTTGAAAATAGTTTATGCAGGATTTAGGTTGAATTTTTTAATTGAGCCTGGCGTTGAGGGGGGGCAAAAGCGGTTGTTTTTCAAAGGTCTCGTATGGTCACGCCATAGGTGGAATCAACATCACGGTTTCAATGCGACGGCATAATAATCTTCCGGGGTCAAATTCTCTGCACTGCTGGTACCCAGAAGATACGGATTAGGTTCTATAATATCACTGCCACAGAAAGGGCACAGAAGCTTCTCTTCTTTCCCCGGTGACCTGCTGAAATCATGCCCACACTGCTTGCAGATATACTCGCCATGATATGACAATTCATCCTCCTGAAATTTCCTGATCGTACTTATACAAACATATTACTGTGGATATGTCAAGCAAAAACGGGACCATAAGAAACGTATGTAGTTTGTCCCTTTTTATACATATTGACATTTAGCCTGTGTTCTTTATATTTTTGAATAATCCATGGGCTGTTAAAAGGGAGAAAAGCCATGACAAAAGATCCAGTGAGAATTATTCATCTTCAGGAATTCAAGACAATCAGTCACGCAATTTCAACATATGATGATTTTTCCCTTATGATCACGCACGTGATCGAGGCAATCATCCGCACATTCAACGTCAGGGGGTGCAGTTTGCTGCTTTTGGATGAAACCGAGAACCAGTTGTTTCATGTGAGGAGTCAGGGGGTCAGCGAAGAATATCTCAAAAAGGGCGCCATACCCGTTGACAACAAATACTGCGCTTTCATCACCGGGGAACCGATTCTTATCGAAGACCTGCAAAACGATCCCCGCATCCAGTATCCCGAAGCGGCCGCCAGGGAAGGCTTTGTTTCCATGTTCTCCTTTCCCATAAAAGCGCGAGGAGCAACTGTCGGGCTGATACGCATATATCACGATAAGCCATGGAAACTTCATAAAGAAGATGTTGATTCCTTTTGTGTGCTGGCGGAACATCTCGGACTCGTGATCGAATTGAACGGGCTGAAAAATTTTGTCGATAAAATCCGCGCGGCTGTAGATGGACTTCCAAAGCGGATACTTGACTGATAACCCATGGGCGAACGTCTGGTCACAGATACAACAAATTTCTTCTCCATAGATTATGGTGATGTCATCCTTGTTGACCAGAAGCGCTACAGAGTCACAGGGCATGAAAGGGAACGTCGATTCGGCATGGATGACCCCAAGTTCTGGGTCAAAAAGGCGGTCGACCTGGAAACCGGGGAGAAAAAAATCATCAAACTCTCCTATTTCGAATCGTTTGATTCCTATTTGAGCGGCATCAAAATCAGGCGGTTCAGAAACCCGGAAAAAGAGGGCCAGGTACTGGAACTTGTCCGGAATCACCCATATTTTATGCACGGAACGGTGTACAGGGATATCAAAGGCAACAATGTCCGGGTACTGGACATTGTTCACGGAATCAACCTGCTTCGATACATCAGTTCAATCAAAACAGACCATGCGACATATTTTCGCAAGTTTCTCCCGGGCATTCTGAAAAATCTGGTTCGGGCATTTGAAGCGATCCGTTTTCTCCACATCAACGGGTTGAAACACGGAGATATCAGAAATGACCATATTATTGTTGAGCAGGACAGCGGTAATTATGTTTGGATAGACTTTGACTATGATTATGAAGCCAGCGAGAACCCCTATGGACTTGATGTATTCGGCATGGGCAATATCCTGATTTATTCAATCGGTATGGGATTTCACACGCACCACAATATCGAGAAAAACCCTGACTATTATAGTCGTCTGATCGGTTGTCTGGAAGCGGAAGATTATTCGATACTGGATAAAGCAAGGTTTATTAATCTGAAAAAACTCTACCCGTATATTCCCGGCCTGTTAAATGACATCCTCATGCATTTTTCAAGGGGGGCAAATGTCTATTACGAATTTGCCGAAGAAATAATTGAGGATTTGAACCGGTGTATTTACACCTATTTCTAGACGGTGTCCATCGGGAATTTGAGAATTATTGTTCAAAATCAAGGCATGCGAAAAAATAACCGCGGTCATAGGGTTGAAATTCCGAGAATCATTTTTTGCGCATGACTCAGATAGGGGGCAATAACGCCATTTCCGGATGGGGACTGGTTAACGGGAGGAAACCTTGGGCAATTCGATTCTGGTAGCCTGGAATGATTCCATGAGTTGTCGCGCGGCACTTGATTATTTTACCAATTTTTCCATCTGCCCGGAGAATGTGAATATCACACTTCTGCATATTTTCAGAAAAGGATCCGCCAGTGATGAACTCATGGGAAAAGCATTCACAAAAGAAGAAGAAAAGAGGTTTTCGGACCTTCTTGAAAAGGCCAGGAACGGTCTGATCGAAAAAGGGTTCCTTCCTGAAAACGTCCACATAAAAATGGTGGTCGAACCTTATCAGACGATCGCTGAAGGCATTATTGACCAGTTCAAAAAGGATCATTTTGACATGGTTCTGATTGGCCGCAAAAGAATGTCAAAGGCCGAAGAATTTGTCATGGGTGACATCAGTATCAAACTGGTCCGGGCACTTCAGAATGCTGCTGTCCTGGTCGTGAAGACAGCATAAAAAGAGCCTATTAAGACCTTTGAAAAGCGACCACTTTTGCACCAACTCAGCACCTGCCGTGCGTTGCGCATATCTGCCGTCCCGACGGGACAGGCAGGCACGCAGAGCTGGCGGCAAGGGCGCAGACGTACAACGATACTTCAACTCCTTGCCAACGCCGTCCCGCCTCCAGGCGGGATAAAATCGACGCTCCCGCAGGGTAAACTACAAAAACCCAAGACTTTTAACTCGCTAATATTAAAAGCATAACTTCCTTTTTGAAAATAGTTTATGCAGGTTTTAGGTTCCAAATAAAATATAAGGAGGCCGAAAATGCCTATTTACGAATTCAGATGCAAAAAATGTGGCCGGGTATTTGAATATCTGGTGTTCAAAAGTGATGAACCTCATGCGCCCTGCCCTTCGTGCGGGGCGGATGATGCGGAAAGAATCATGTCGACGTTCTCATCGGTGTCCGCTTCTCCTTCGACGGATATTCCGGCATCTTCGACCTGCGGCTCTTCCGGTGGTTTCTCCTGAGCCGCATGATGGACGGCCGTGCGCCGTCCCTGAAACCGATGGTATCGCCGGGACAAAAATGCATAACGGGATTCCAAAACAAGACTTTAAAAAAACCCCGTTCCATGCCGACTCTGCATGAGGATTCATTTTTGATGAAATGACAGGAGGAATTGTGAGAGGAAAGTAGACCTTTGAAAAATGACCGAGTGCGTTGCCTGTCCGGTCCTGACGGCAGACAGGCAACGCACCTGTTTCAAAGGTCTCGCCTGAAAGCTGTGAGGTCTGTCAATTCAACTGCGGTTTTGCGGCTTCAAGGTTCAGAATAAAATCACTGATCAGTTTTTCGTTATCTTCTGAAGAGATTCCCTTTTCAAGCCGTTGTTCAACAGTGGAAATAGCGATATCCACCATCTCATCCGCCAGTTGTTTCCTGGCCTTGGCCAGCTGGACCCGGGCGTAGGCCTTGGCATCTTCAATCATTTTTTTGGCGGAGGTCTCCGCCTGCTCAATAATTTTCTGTTTCTCTTTCTCTGCCATTTCGATAAATCGCTTCTGAATTTCTTCGATGTATCGTTCAATTTCGGCCAATCTGGACTCTTCGGCAGTCAGTTCGCTCCTGATTTTTTCCAGGGCATTTCTGGCGGAAACGATCTCTTCTTCTATACCCTTTCGGACGCCGTGCAACGCATCCATAAGAGGTTTCCGCGCAAAACGGAAAAACAGAGCGACCAGCACACCAAAGTTGGCCCAGAGCATGATCGTATCGTAAATTTTACGATTGGGGCTCAGAATCATCGCCACAACGGTCACAATGATCAGCGCACACAAAAGGCACAAAAGAAACTGTTCGTTGCTCATCTGCTTCACGACCCGGCCCTCCTGCCGATGGTCTTCTCCATGATAATTTCAATCAGCGATTCCGCCTGCTCTTTTACCAAGGGCCTGGCCTTTTTCATCTCCTGCTCAATCTTTTGCATTGACGCGACCCTGATGGAAGAAATTTCTTCCCTTGTTGTCTGGAGGACATCCTCTGCCCGGGCCATACCGGCGTTTACAATGTCGGTCTTCTTTTTTGCAGCCTCTCTTCTGGCCTCCCGTTCCCTGGAAATGAATTGCTCTTTCAGTTCATTGATTTTAAGCTCGATATCGCGGGTCTGTATTTTGGTGTTTTCCGTATATTCCATTCTTTCGTTCATGATCGTCAAAAGGGGACGGAGCATCAATCGGTTCAGGATAAACACCAATATAATGAACTGGAGCATCTGGAAGACCAGAGTTGCGTTTACAGTAATCATGATTATACTATCCCGGCGTATGCTAGACAACAAAAAGGAGGAGCAGGGCGACCACCAGAGAGTAAATTCCCGTGGACTCGGAAACCGCCTGACCCACAAGCATCGTCCTCGTCAGGAGCCCGGCCTCTTCAGGTCTGCGGCCGATTGCCTCGCATGCCTTGCCCGCGGCAAACCCTTCGCCCACACCAGGTCCTATCGCGCCAAGCCCCATTGCAATACCCGCACCCAGCAGTGCCAATCCTTTGATAAAATCAGGACCAC
>CAYTJI010000188.1:0-4641 GCA_964438065.1 uncultured Desulfobacteraceae bacterium
TTTGTCATCCGGTTTCCATCTGATTTCCAGGCGGTTAAGACCTGATAAGAGGTTGCCGGTTGTTATTTGGCCTTTTACTGTTCCTGTTTCGTCCGTCAGGATAACACTTGCCGGAGCGGGAGGGATACCAGGCCGCAGGTATGCAAATACGTTAAGTAAGGCTTCTTCAGAGGATACGGCAACCTCATCAGGGACATCGGCTATCAGCTCCGCGGCATGATTACACAGGGCTGGAGCAAAGAAGGGTGTCGCTCTTTCGCCTTTTTCCAGCTTAATGTCATCTATGATCAAGTTATTTGTCGGGCTGCTGGTGATGATCATCAAACGGAAGAATTCATCTTTTTCAGTTGCAGTAAAGCTTTTTTCAAAACGATGCCACTTCCGGTGAGTCTTTTCAAGCTGAAGCCTAACCCACCAGGAACTGCCACCTCCTCCGATCCATGACTTGCCCGGATCCTCGGTTTTTACGTAAGCACTTAGGGTATATGCTTGGCCAGGGACGAGGCGTACGGGATCTTCAAGAACCAGTTGGCCGAAAACATCTGGAGCCTTGGGAGTCCTATTGCGGATCTTGATTGCATTCTTGCCGCTGTGTGCATCGTGTATGATTCTATAATCTGCATCAGCACCGCGCAGCCGCCAGTCCCAGCCTTTGAGACAATCTCTGTCCAAAAATTCAAAACTCGCATTGGCTACCAGGTTCATACCGATACCCTCTTTGGCTGAGGACTCGACGACCACTCGCATGTGAAATGGATTGAGGGATGGATTTTCGGCTGATTCCACTGGCACTACTTCAAGGATAACGAGCTGAAATCCTGCAAAGAGAAATAAAAAGAGTGAAATAATGGGGGACGTCCTTTCATATTTACGTTATTTTTACCTTTATCCCGAGTTTCCTAATGGCTACTAATCAATTTCTGAAATGGTCTATTTGGTCTATATAGTATATCTTATTTATTTAGTCTACCTGTTTTTCTGGTGTAAAAGGACACGTTTATACCTACAGTTGTTAAGGCAGCCTTGCTTCTACTGAGATGTTGCCTTCGGCGGGGCGGTTACACTGAAGAAAAAAGTATTTGATATATGGTAAATAAAATGGGACAGTTTATTTGCTACAAAATCGGACAATTCTATTTGTTACTAACAGTTATGTAAATTCTTATCTTGACAAAGTTCCTATAGGGTCTGTTATATTAACCATCCGAAGCCTTCAGAGGATATCAGATGATAAAAAAATAGCATAGGCGTACAAATCAAACTTAACTGGACCTTGAACTACTCATAACCCATGTACAAATCCAAATGCATCCTCGTCACCGGCGCATGTGGCACAATCGGCCGAGAATTGGTCCGTCAGCTTCTGGAAAACTATAATGCAGGCGAGATCATCGGCATTGATAACAACGAAAGTGAACTGTTTTTTTTGGAGCAGCGCTTTCTGCCATACAATGCCCGTTTTTATTTAACCGACATCAGGGACTTTCATAAAATCCATCGGATCATGAAGGGCATTGACGTAGTTTTTCACGCTGCCGCGTTTAAGCATGTTATACTCTGTGAACGTTCGCCTTTTGAAGCCGTGCAGACTAATATTATGGGCATAAACAACCTTATTGTTGCTGCATCTGAAAATCAGGTGGAAAAATTTATATTCACAAGCTCCGATAAGGCAGTCAACCCCACAAACGTTATGGGTACGTCCAAGCTCATGGGGGAGCGCATCGTAACCGCGGCAAACGCCAATGAACGCGGAAGCAAAGCGGTTTTAGCATCCACTCGGTTTGGTAATGTCCTGGGCTCTAGGGGATCAGTTATCCCTATATTCAGGGAGCAGATCCGTCGAGGCGGGCCGGTAACTCTTACTGATCCGAAAATGACAAGGTTTATCATGAGCATTCAACAAGCAGTGGGACTGGTCATTGATTCTGCCGGTCTTGCCAGAGGTGGAGAGGTATTTATCACAAAAATGCCGGTGATCCGAATACAGGACCTAGCTGAAGTTATGATCGAAACTTTAGCTCCCCGTTATGGATACAAGGCCGAAGACATAGAGGTTAAAATTATCGGGGTAAAGCCGGGCGAAAAGATGTATGAGGAGCTTATGAACACGGAAGAAACCCGGCGGGCCATTGAACTGGAAAAGTATTTTGTGGTCGTACCGGCCTTTACCTCCATTTACCGTCAAGTTGACTACATCTATCCGGAAGTTGTCTCAAAAAATGTTACAAATCCCTATAACTCGGCAAATGAAAAGCCTCTGAGCAAAGAGGCGCTCAAGGACTTTTTGATCACCAACCATTTGCTTGAACAAGACATTTCTGCAATGGAAAATCCAACCGAACGTTATTTTCCATAAGGTAAATTTCATGCACATTCTCATACTCGGCGGCGACGGATACCTGGGCTGGCCAACAGCCATGTATTTTTCAAACCGTGGCTATGATGTCACCGTAGTGGATAATTATTTTCGTCGCAATGCCTGCACTGAACTCGACGTGGGCATGCTCTATCCAGTGCCTACACTGCCGGAGCGAGCTAGGATCTGGCATGAGCTTACAGGCCGTGAAATAAAAGTGGTCATCGGCGATCTCAAAGATCCGGAAATAATTCGCTCTTTTTTTAACGGGCGTGTATCCTATCAATGGGCTGTCAATCAGGGTTTCACAGGCATTCCGGCAACCGTTATTCATTATGCTGAGCAGCCGTCCGCTCCTTATTCTCTGATCAACTACAAATATGCCAACATCACTGTTGCAAACAATCTGTTGATTACCAACAATTTGGTCTGGGCACTTCGCGATTTTTCCAGGGACACCCACGTCATTCACATCGGCACCATGGGCGAATACGGCACCCCGAATATCGATATCCCAGAAGGCTGGATCGAGATCGAACACAAAGGCCGGAAAGACAAGTTTCTCTTTCCCAGGCGTGCAAGCTCCTTATATCACACCACTAAAATTATGGACACAGATCTTCTCTGGTTCGGTGTGCGTATGTGGGACCTACGGGTTACCGACCTGATGCAGGGCCCGGTTTATGGCATGGAGACCGAGGATTCGGCCATTGATAATCGCCTGATGACTCTCTTTAACTACGACGAGATCTTTGGAACAATCGTTAACCGCTTTGTTACACAGGCTGTTGTTGGCTATCCCTTAACCGTATACGGCAAGGGTGGCCAAACCCGCGGTTATCTCAATATCAATGACACTCTACAATGCGTCCACATATCCGAAAATACCCCGGCAAAAAAAGGAGAGCTGCGGATCTTCAACCAGATCATGGAGACCTTTTCTGCGAACGAACTGGCGGAAATGACCCGCCGTGTGGGCGCTAAATTGGGCTATGAAGTCGAGATCAACCACCTGGAAAACCCCCGCAAAGAATCAGAGAAACACTATTACAACCCCACTTACCAGGGCTTGATAGAAATCGGAGTCAAGCCCCATTACCTGACGGATGACGTGATGGAAGGCATGTTTCAGGTGGTTGCCAACTACCAGTCTAATATTCGAAAGGATGTTATTTTTAAGGGAATTAAATGGTAAAGCGGTGGCTGATCACTGGCGGCTGCGGTTTCATCGGCAGAAACCTCATCAAATCCCTTCTTGTTGAAGGCGATTACCACATCCGCATCATAGACAATCTCAAAGTCGGTACTCGTCAGGACCTTGCTCAAGTCTGCAAATTCGAGGAAATTGAGAAAGATTCTTTTCTTTCCTCTTTCGCCTTACCTGTTCCCTCTAATATCCTTATAGCAGGTGATATTTTAGAGGCTGATTTGGCAAATGAAGTCTGTAAAGATATTGATGTAGTTGTCCATCTTGCCGCAAACACCGGCGTTGCGCCTTCCGTGGAAAATCCACGTATGGACTGTGAAACCAATGTACGGGGAACGCTCAATTATCTCGAGGCGGCCCGGCGAAACAACGTCAAACGCTTTGTCTTTGCCTCCTCTGGCGCACCGGTGGGCGAGATCGAACCACCAATCCATGAAGAATTGGCTCCCCATCCGGTTTCGCCTTACGGCGCAAGCAAGCTGGCGGGCGAGGGTTACTGCTCCGCCTATTACCGTACGTTCGGCATTGAAACGGTGGTCCTTCGTTTCGGCAATGTTTACGGCCCACTTTCTTCTCATAAATCGAGCGTGATCGCCAAATTCATTCGCCAGGCTCTGGCCGGCGAGGTTTGCGAAATCCACGGCGACGGCAAGCAGACCCGCGACTTCATTTATGTGACCGATCTGATTGAGGCTATTCGCCTCGCAGCCTCAATGCCAGGCATCGGTGGCGAAGTCTTTCAGATCGCAACCAGCCGCGAGCATACCGTGAACGAGGTGGCCGGGCTACTTAAAAAAATGCTTTATGATAAGGCTGGCATTCACATGCGGATTTTCTACGGCGCTGAGCGCCTCGGGGATGTCAGGCGGAATTATTCCAATACGGAAAAGGCTATGAAGCTACTTGGGTGGACTGCAAAGACGGATTTGAAAAGGGGATTGGTTCGAACGATGGATTGGTTCTTAAATTCCGAAAAATAATGTAATGGGGGACATCCTATGTTCCCCCTGTCAAGCTATTGTAATGGGGGACGTTGGCACTTTGTCACTTTATTTGCAATATATCCCACAATTTC
>CAYTJI010000189.1:0-4636 GCA_964438065.1 uncultured Desulfobacteraceae bacterium
TTTTTGCTGCCTTCATCGCAGGAATACGCGCACAGGGGACAGCGCAGTTCGCAGATGTTGGTGTAATTGAGGTTCATGTTCACCCCGTAGAACGTCATATCCCCGTGCAGGGCTGTCCGCATGTGGTGGGCAATGGCACCGAGGTCCAGGATGTCCGTGGTCCGGAGCATGTAGAGGGCATCCTCCGCGCCCACGGGAACGTGGTTTACAACCTTGTCGGCGATCCCGCGCAGGACCCTGTTTGTTATCCGGTCTGTAAGCCGCGTCGTGTCCATGATCTAACCTGAAAGCGTATCCGCAAGGGTTCCCAAAAACAGCAGCGGAGAAATGAGCATGTTCACCCTGAAAAAAAGTTTTGTGGCGGAAGCCGCATTTTTGCTTCTTGCCAGTTTCTGCTGGACCGAGAAGATGACGCCGACCATCCCGATCGCGATCCAGTAGGCCGTGTGCCGATGTGTCAGGAGCCCGGCATAAATCATCGCACCGAAAGACAGGACATAACATACCGCGGACAGGAGAAGCGCCCCGTGTTTTCCCAGGCGCACCGGCATGGAGTGAAGTCCCTCGGATGCATCAAAATCCATGTCCTGCAGGGCATAAACCATGTCCAGCCCGGCAATCCATGTCATGATGGCAAAGCCGAGCACAAAAGGCACCAGCGCGAATCTCCCGCTGACCGCGATATAACCGCCGATGGGCGCGGCAGCCTCGACAAACCCGAGGTAGAAGTGGGATGAGGCTGAAAACCGTTTGAAATAGGCGTAGGTGAACAGGAGGAAAACCGCAGGGAAGGAAAGCAGGAAACAGAGCCGGTTCAGCATGAAGGATGCGCCGATGAGGGCCAGGGAGGAAACCCCGGCGGTCATCCACACGGCCGCAGGCCCGACCTCACCGGAAGGAATGAGCCGGTCCCTGGTGCGCGGGTTTTTCGCGTCGATATCCGCGTCGATCACCCGGTTGAAGGACATGCCGGCTGTTCGGGCCGCGGCAAGGGCCACAATGACCCAGGCCCAGGTCATGGGGGTGCCGCCTCCGGCAAAGAGCACCCCGAGCAGGGCGAAGGGCAGGGCGAAAAAGGTCTGCTCGATCATGATGAGTTTTGAAAACTGTTTAAAATCCATACTCTTTCCACCGGCGGGTGACTTTATCGATTATTTCCGGAGACATCCGGATTTCATCGGGCCACAGCCTGCCCATGCCTTCTTCGCGGGTTTTTCTCGTGGCATCGATTCCCATCTTGCCGCCGAAATTCGGGTAGGGCGCCGAGTGGTCCAGGGCATCCAGGGGCCCTTCTGAAATAATCAGGTCCCTTGCGGGATCCACATTGTTGAGGAGCTTCCAGACCACGGTGCCCGCATCCTGAAGGTCGATGTCCTTGTCAAACACCACGATGTACTTGGTCGAGGCCATCTGGCCCAGTCCCCACAGGGCGTGAATGACCTTCTTGGCCTGTCCCGGAAATTTCTTGTCAATGGACACAAGCGCGCAATTGTGGAACACCCCTTCCATGGGCAGGTTCATGTCCACCAGTTCCGGAACCAGCATTTTCAGCAGGGGCAGGAAGATCCTCTCGGTCGCCTTGGCCATGTACCCGTCTTCCATGGGCGGTTTCCCCACGACCGTGGCCGGATAGACCGCGTCGTTTCTGCACGTGATGCAGGTGACATGAAACACGGGGTAGGAGTCGGCGGGCGAATAAAAACCGGTGTGGTCCCCGAAAGGCCCTTCCATCCGTTCTTCTTCGGGGTCCACATATCCTTCAATGACAAAATCCGATTCCGCAGGGACAAGGAGGTCCACGGTCTTTGCCCTGACCGTGTCGATGGGCCGGCCCCCGATAAAACCGGCAAACATCAGTTCGTCCATATCCGGGGGAAGGGGGGCCGTGGCCGCGTAAGTGACCACGGGGGCTCCGCCCAGGGCGACCGCCACATCCATTTTTTCCCCCCGCGCCCGGTACCGGCTGAAGTGGCGGTTGCCGTCCTTGTTGTACTGCCAGTGCATGCCGGTGGTGGCGCGGTCATACTTGTGCATGCGGTACATGCCCATGTTCTGGACCCCGGTTTCCGGGTCTTTTGTGATCACGAGCGGAAGCGTGATAAAGGGGCCCCCGTCATGGGGCCAGCAGGTCAGGATGGGAAGCATGTCGAGGAGCGGGCTGTCCGGACCGTGTACCTGTTGGTGACAGGGTGCCTGCCGGACCTTCCTGGGCATGATGCCCGCAAGGTGCTTGAGCGTAAAGAGCATGGCGATTTTTTCCCTGAGGCTCCCGGGCGGCTGGAGCTTCAGCTGGAACTCTATTTTCTGTGCGATATCGTCAAACGAGTCACACGCGAGCGCCATGGACATACGCCGGTAACTGCCGAAGGCGTTGATGAGAACGGGAAATGACGCGCCTTTCACGTTTTCAAAAAGCAGGGCAGGGCCGTCGGCCTTGCTGACCCTGTCCGCGATTTCGCTGATTTCCAGTTCGGCATCCACCGGCGCCGTGATTCTTTTCAGTTCGCCCTCGGAGTCCAGTTCCCGGATGAACTGCTGCAGGTTCTTGTACGCCATGATCAATAGTTCCCTACTCCGGCATGGTCCACAGGGGCAGGCCGGTTTCGTCATCAAAGGCCCTTTCCAGACGCGGACCCTCAAAGGCCTCCAGGGTGATTTCGCACGCGAAGATGACCGTGCCCGGGGCCAGGTGCCCTCCCCAGGCCTTGCCGGAGGCGTCCGCAAGCGTGATGTGCGCGTGGACCATGGGCCGGCCGTCCCGGAGCGACACATTGCCGATCAGGCTGAGGATTTCAAGGGGCTGGTCGAGCGTGAGAAAGCGATATTCCCGGGCCTCCTGATCATAATACCCGATGCGGGCGCTTTTCACCGCGCCGATGGCCTCGACACGGCCGAGGCGGATGTTTTCCCTTTCACAAACAGCCGTGATCTCTTCCAGCAGATCAAGACCGTGACCGAGTTTTCCCATGTACAGCCGGCCGGCTTCGGCCTGTCTGATAATTGCCATGATAAATACCTCGCTACAGGTCCGGGACCTGAAAGGGTTCATATTCCCTGAAATATGCCATTGTCATTTCGCGGTACCGCGATCCGTACAACGAGCGAATCAGGCGGAGGGGGGCACCGGTATCCCTTTTTTTCGTTCCGAGTCTCCCGGCCTGCTTATTTCAAGGAGTTACGGACGGGGGAAGCCGCCCCCTCCCTGTTCTCCCCGCTTAAAAGACGCGGGGAGCCAGGGGGTCCCCCATCCCTAACTCCTTGAAATAAGGAAGGCCTCCCGCCAGTCACTCAAAAAGGGATACCGGTGCCCCCTCCGCCTGAACACCCGCATCGTCCGGATCGGGGCCTTTCCCCCGGCACGATTCAGGCCTGTGGTGTGCCGAAAAGCTTATTTAGTTTCCATCCATTCTGGATTGGAAACTCGCCAGTACCCAAAATTGATTCGTGGATGGGCACTATTTACATGCCGGTTTCAGCCCTTTTGCCGACACGAGTTCGCCGACAAAACTCCCGACGATCACACTGCTTTTGATCCGGAGCGGGATATGCCGGCTGTCGGCAGTGACCCAGATTCTGAGCTTGGCATCCCTGAACTTTTCAAATATCCCATCCACCTGTTCCATGTCAGGCTCGACCAGATAGCTGTCAAAGATCTTGTCCGCCACGCGGATCTTTTGTTTTTGAATCACCCGCAGCTTGCCCTCGACACATTTCTTTCCATCCGTTACAGGCCTTTTAATCCTTTCTACCTTTCCAATTTCATAGAGCCTGAAGGCATAAAACAGGGCCAGGGGATCCAGCGTGCCGGGCAATAAGGTGACCGGCGGTTTTTTCTTCCCCGAACTCGAATAATACCGGGCCTGGTTTTTCTCCCAGTCGAATGTGACCAGAATATCTTTTGTTTTAAACCCCCGTTTTCTCTTCTTGTACAAAACGGAACGGCCTGTTTCCATGTCCGCGAACGAATCGATGCGGGTCCTGATTTTGTAAAAGGCGTCCACAAATGCCGTTGTTCTCAATGTGGCCACGAAATGCTGGACCCGGACACCATTGATGATTTCCGGACTGAGCACTTCCAGAACCGCCTCTCCCGCTGTGATAAACCCCCATTTCACCTTCAGCGTCAGCTTTTCCCCCGGACAGAAGGGAAGTTCCTTCTCCGTTTCCACGGCACATTCAGGGAAGCCCGGGACAGCCAAGAAAACGAACATCGCCGTCAGGAGAAAAATGTTCCGCATCACGTTTCTTTCATTTCCGGACGGGCTCAGGGTTTCCGTCTCCAGGATGTCGGCCTCCATTCCCGGAAGAAAAGTCAGCCCGTGCCCATATTCTCTTTTCAGGGACAGAAGGTCAAGACATTGATTCCGGCAGGCCGCCGGGCCGTCAAGCCCGGATGAGACAATGCGCGGAATCAGGTCGGTCATTTTTCAAAGGTCTCGTGATCAGATCATTCGTCTTTTGCGGATTGAAAGGAAGCGCCGTTTGTTTTATCATCTAAATTCAGCTTGTTGGTTCAGGTCGTAGATCCCTCGTAACTCATATATGACTGATTCAACGGGGTTTTTCAATTCATTTCTCTGCTACCTAAAACCTGCATAAACTATTTTCAAAAATGAAATTATGCTTTTAATATCAG
>CAYTJI010000190.1:0-4626 GCA_964438065.1 uncultured Desulfobacteraceae bacterium
TGACGCCGAGTTGGTGCAAAAGTGGTCGCTTTTCAAAGGTCTCATATGCCCTTCCGAAGACTTTCGTGCATGCCCTGCCACATAGATGGCATGGTTTTTGCCACTAATCATGATGATCAGTCCTGCCTGTCTTTTTTGGGGAGCAGCAACAATGGAAAGCGTCAATTTTACAAAAAGCGTCGACAGAGAAAGCTTTCAGCTCCTGTCTGAAACGATTGCCGGCTTTAACGGTGTCGCGTCCAAACTGGAATCATATTACCGGAATCTTGAGCAGAGAGTCAAACATCTGACTCTGGAACTGGACGAAAAGAACCGGGAGCTTGTACAAAACCTGAGGGAAAAAGAGGAATTCAAGAATTATCTTCACAATATTCTTGAAAGCCTCACGACAGGGGTTGTTGTCCTTGATCTTGAAGGCAGGATTACCACATTCAATCGCGCCGCTGAAATGATTACGGGACTGGGCGCAGCCGATATGTCGGGATGCAGATTCGATCGCACGCCTGCTTCCGGAATCTTCTCAAGGCTCACGGAAAACAGGGGCTCTTCAAATGACATAACTGAGGACCTGGAAGTTGAAACCGAGATCCAGCGCGGTCATAATGATACCCTTCATGTCCGCATCAGCACGTTTCCCGTGAAGGATCCCGCGGGAAGAAAGATCGGAACGGCCATTACCCTGCAGGATATTACCCGTTTAAAAAGACTTGAAGAGAAGGTGAATCGCAGAGACCGCCTGGCCGCCATGGGAGAAATGGCGGCAGAAATCGCTCATGAAATCCGAAATCCCCTGGGTAGCATTGAACTGTTTGCCACAACGTTGAAAAAGGATCTGTCGGATTCCCCTGAACTGCAAAGGCTCGTGGAGCATATTTCGCGCAGCGTGCGGAAAATGAATAACAGCATTTCCAATCTTCTGATGTTCATCAGGCCGCATCAACGGCCCTGTTTTCGTATCAAAGACATCCACGGTCCACTCACAAACGCATTGCTGTTTTCAAGCGATCTGCTGAAATCAGACAACCCTGTTGAGGTCGTCACACATTATGCAACGGAACCGTTGACGGCAAGGATCGACCCTGACTTACTCCAGCAGGCGCTGCTCAATCTGATACTGAACGCTCTTCAGGCCATGCCCCGGGGCGGAGAACTGAGGATTTCCACAACCAGGCGGATTCATCCCCGGAGCGGTTCGGGCGTCGCGGAGATTCAGATCCGCGATTCGGGAAGCGGTGTATGCGAAAAAAATCTGGCTCGAATTTTCGACCCTTTTTTCACCACCAAAAAGAAGGGCACAGGGCTTGGTCTGGCAATTGTCCATAACATCCTGAGTATCCACGGGGGAGACATAGACGTGGAAAGTTTCCCCGAGCAGGGCACCTTGTGTACCGTTACAATTCCTTTATGGGAAGAGGACAATGGAACATCGTGAGCAAAACTGGGCGTCCATACTTGTTGTGGATGACGAAGCGGAGATGAGAGCGGCACTCTGCCATGTACTGAACCGCATCGGGTATGGCGTGACAGGCGTTTCAAACGGATTTGAGGCCCTGGAAAAAATTCAGACTCAGGACTTCAGTATGGTCATCACGGATATGAAAATGCCTGAAATGTCAGGGATGCAGGTGCTGGAGGAAGTAAAGAGGGTGTCTTTTCGGACCCCGGTAATCATGATTACTGCGTACGGGACCATCAACAATGCGGTGGAAGCCATGAAAGCGGGTGCGTCAGACTATATCATAAAACCTTTTTCATCGGAGGTCCTGGAGGCAACGGTCAGGAAAGTCTTTGAGGCAGAAAAAGGAAGGCTGAACGCTTCCGACAAAAATGGGTTCTCCCGAACGGAAACACAGGACAAAAAAATTATCACCCGTGACAAGGCCATGCTGAAGGTCCTCGATCTGGCCGGAAACGTAGCGCCGAGCAACAGCACGATCCTGATCCTTGGAGAAAGTGGAACCGGCAAAGAGATGCTGGCCGCGTATATTCATCAGAAGAGCGGGAGACGGGATCACGCCTATGTCGCGGTGAATTGTGCCGCGCTTCCTGAAAACCTGGCGGAAAGTGAGCTGTTCGGCTATGAAAAAGGAGCCTTTACAGGCGCATCCCATAAAAAACCCGGGAAATTTGAACTGGCAAAAAACGGTACAATCGTTTTGGATGAGATCAGCGAAATGCCGATATCTCTTCAGGCGAAATTACTCAGAGCGTTGCAGGAAAAAAAGATCGACAGAATCGGTGGGACCCGACCCGTTTCCATTGATGCGAGAGTCATCGCGATCAGCAATGTCGATCTCAAAAAGGCCGTCAAGGAAGGGCGGTTCAGGGAAGATCTGTATTACAGGATCAATGTTATCCCTTTTCATGTTCCTCCCCTGCGGGAGAGAAAGGCGGATATTCCTCTGCTCACAAATTATTTTCTAAAAAAATACTGTTCACTCAATAGAAAAAAAATGATGAGAATCCCGGAAGAGACGCTTTCACTACTTTTGAGGCGGGAGTGGAAAGGTAATGTGAGAGAACTTGAAAATGTCATTGAAAGGGCCGTCCTTCTGGGAAACGGCGATCTTCTTCGTCCGGATTTTCTCTTTGGGGAAGAAACCTCTGTCAACCCGGCGCAGGACTTGCCGCTTAAGGCCGGTATCTCAGTCAAAGAGATGGAAAAGGGACTGATTTTTAAAACGCTGGAAGAAGTAAACAACAATCGCACGCACGCGGCAAGACTCCTGGGGATCAGCATCCGTACGCTCAGGAACAAGCTGAAAGAGTACAGTCTGGAACAGCAGGTACAAGGAAACGGGTGAGCGGCGTTGTGAAAGCGGGGTTGGGCTGAAACGCCATGGGAAAAAACAGCCTGCCAACCCGGCAGGTTTTTCCCTGCAACGGTCATGAATCATTCATTCCGGAGACGGATTTGACCGGATAAGATGGATAAAGATTTCATTTCACGGAGTTCGCGACAGAGGCATGAGACATCTTCTGACTGGTACGATATTTGCTTGGAATGAGAAAGACGGTTATCCATTGAGCATGGGTGACATTTTTTTGCTTACAGGGAGATTCGGTAATGGGATCGCGGGGAATATTCGGTGAGACATTTTCAATCCTGGAAAAAAATCTGGATCTGAGGTCTCTGAGGCATAATCTGATAATCTCCAACATTGCCAACAGGGACACCCCTCATTACAAGGCATTTGATGTCGCAGTCGATGAAGAGATGAAGAAACTCGACGGCCTCAACAGGGAAGTCGTGCGGATGGTGAAGACCCGCAAGAATCACCTGGGACCGCCGGGAACGGCGGGTGAGTCTCCGGAGATTGTTCAGACATCGGATTTCAGTACGTTCGAACAGAACGCTGACGGCAATACTGTTAATGTCGAGAAGGAAATGACAAAACTGGCGGAAAATAATCTGCTTTATGAGACGATGGCTCAGATTATTCGAAAAAAATTTCAAGACTTGAAAATTGCTATTCAAGGTGGGGGGAGATAAATGAATTTCATTGATGCGCTTCAGATCAGTGCTTCGGGTCTGGCGTCCCAGCGGATTCGTATGAATGTCATCTCAAGTAATCTTGCAAACAGTAACACGACACGCACAGCAGAAGGGGGGCCTTATCGGAGAAAGGATGTCGTGTTTTCATCACAACCTCTGGGAGAATCCTTTCAGGAAGCCATGGTGCCGGGGGTTGACGGAAATCTGTCTGAAGTGAAAGTGACGCGAATTATTGAAGACCCGCGGCCTTCGGTGCTCAAATATGATCCGCATCATCCAGACGCGGACAGCAATGGATTTGTTCGGCTTCCGAACATCAACCTGATTGAAGAAATGGTGAATATGATGTCTGCGGTCAGGAGTTATGAGGCAAACGTCACCGCGGTTAACGCGACCAAGAAAATGGCTCTGAAAGCACTGGAAATAGGGAAGTAAAATGAAGGAAATTGCGATACAGGAAAATATGAAGTCGGTCATTGCGCCTCTTTCGGAAAACAGGATGAACGAAAAGGCGCAGGATGGCTCTTTCATGGACACACTCAAAGACGCCATCGGTGACGTGAACCGGCTTCACGAGGAGGCGGATCAGGCAGTAAGGGACCTGGCTGAAGGAAAGGACGCAAACATCCACAATACGATGATTGCTCTTGAAAAAGCGGAAATTTCGTTTCAACTGATGATGCAGGTGCGGAACAAAATCATTTCTGCTTATGAAACCATCATGCGTATGAATATCTGATCCCGGCCGTTCAACCGGCCACGTATTACACAGCCTGAAAGAAGGAGAAAATGGCCTCAAAATCACCGGATGTTTTCATGCAGATCAAATCGCTGTTTAAGAGTCTCGGCACGGCAAGGCTTATCGGGTTGACGGCGGTTGTCGGTTCAACGGTAGCCGCTCTGATATTCCTGGTCGTATGGAGCGGCGCGCCGGATTTTCAGTTGCTGTACGCCAATCTGACCATGGAAGACGCAGGGGACATCGTGGCCAGGTTGAAAGAACAGAAGATTCCTTATCAGGTGTCATCGAATGGAAAGGCGATCCTGGTCCCCGGAAAAAATTTGTATGAAGTCAGACTGAGCCTCGCAAAAGAAGGGTTGCCCCAGGGTAGTGGGGTGGGTTTCGAGAT
>CAYTJI010000191.1:0-4623 GCA_964438065.1 uncultured Desulfobacteraceae bacterium
CGGTCGTATCAGGCTCCGGGACCGGGGGTCCGGGTTCGAAGCAGACGTCCTGATTGTCGCGACCCGGAACCCGTTGAGGATGAAGCTCGAAGTGACCCATTTCTGGGGCAGGCCCCTGTTCCATCTCCTGCTCGACGAATCGGGAATCATCATTGTTTCTTTCCCGGACAAGACTTATTACACAGGCGATGGAACAGGTCTGATCCCGTCCAGGCTGTTGCCTGTCCGGCTGCGCCCGGATCAATTATGGGCCGCAGTCCGGGGCTTTCCTGTCCCGGTCCCCGGCAACCGAGCGGTGTCCAGCGGAGGGGACCGGGTTTCCTTTCTGGATGAAAACGGTGATGCCATCCAACACGTCGAATTCCGTAACGACAATGGTTTCTCTGTCCGGGCAGAATATCCCGGCCAGGGATTACGGATCGCGTTCTCGAAATTCAGCCGGAAAGACATGATCCTGTACGCCCGGAGGACCCGTCTGACGGACAGGGGGAACGGAACAAACCTTACCCTTGATACGCGGCAGATCGTGTTCAACACATCCATTGACAAGGCGATTTTCGATCTCACCGTGCCCCCCGGTTTTCACCGCCTCCGGGATCATCGGCCCCTTGACACCCGCCGAAGCATCCCATATACTCACCTGGAGAAACCCGATCCGGGCCCAACCCCGTGAAAAACCGGGTGAACCGCCGGCAAACAGTGTTGGGGCCTCAGGGATCGCAATTCCGGTACATTCATCAAGTATTTCTCAGTGCCCATCCGTAAATGGCCCTTTTGCCCAATATCCGCGTTGCGCGAAAAAAATAATCCTCGGAATATCAACCATATGCCTGTCTGTCCCGTGAAATGCCGTTGTGTTTCCATATCACCGGGGCGGTTATTTTTTCGCACCCCCTGCTCAAGGGGCATTTTTTCGTCTGTTTTAGGATACCTATCTGATGCTGAACTATATTTTGGGTAAAAATCTCGCGTTATATGTAAAACGCCATCGTTTGCTGGTCATGTGTTCAATAGTCCTGACAGCCATCTCATCCCTGTTTCTCGTCGTTCCGGCGTACCTCATAAAGCCTTTTGTTGATGAGGGCATGAAGCTTGGAACCGATCCGGTCAGCTGGAAGATTCCCTGGATCGCTTTTGACGGAGGGTCGTGGCTTTCATGGCACCAGACCGAACATGTGCTGGTAGACAACATCTCCCCAAACCGATTGCTGCTTCTTCTCACCGGAGTCGCAGTCGTATCGACCATTTTGAAATCCATCACATCCTACTTTGGCGAACTCGCCGCGGCCGCCTTTTCCAATAGAGCAGTATTGTCTCTGCGGGTGGATGTCTTTAAAAAATTTATTTCTCTTCCCCTCGGGTTCCATCAGAAAAGAAAATCCGGAGAGCTGATCGCAAGGGCAACCGCTGATCTTTCCGTTGTTCAGTCCAGCATTGTGACCATTCTCATCGGCCTTATTCAACACCCCCTTTCGGCCGTTGTTTTTCTTGTCTATCTTCTTGTTATGGATTACAAATTGACTCTGATCGTTTTTTTTGCAGGCCCTGTTATTCTCGGTGTTATCCGCCTGTTCGGGAGGAAAGTCAAAAAACACTCGGTCCGGGTACAGGACGCTACAGCAGACGTCACATCCGCCTATCAGGAAACCCTCCTTTGCCTCAAGGTCGTTCATGAATTTTCCAAAGGCGGTTATGAAGCAAATAAATTTAAAAACCTTGCTCAAACCCTGTACAAACGGGCCATGCGATGGAACTACTGGAACCTTGGAACAACGCCAATTCTCGATGTGACTGTATTTCTTTTCATGCCGGTTATCCTGGTTGTCGGGAAGATGCATTATCACCACAGCCTGGGAGACATCATGTCCATGGTTTACGCCTTTTCCCGTGTTTACGCTCCGGTCAAAAAGCTGGCAAAGATCAATAACCGTCTCAGAACCCTTCAGGGAGCAACCAAACGCGTTTTCAGAATAATGAATACGGTGCCTGCCATTCGGGAAAAACCGGACGCCATCGTCCTCCCCACACATAAGGATTCCATTGAGTTCAAAAATGTCTCCTTCGGCTATGAACCGGACGAACCCGTTCTGAAAAATATCTCGTTCAGGGTTAAGGCCGGAGAGACCATCGCCTTCGTCGGCTCGACAGGGGCGGGAAAAAGCACCATCCTGGATCTTGTGCCGCGTTTTTATGATGTAACAGACGGCAGCATCAGTATTGACGGAATCGACATCAGGGATGTAACACTGGACTCTCTGCGCAAGCAGATCGGCATCGTCAATCAGGACACCCTCCTTTTTCATGACACCATTGCCAACAATATCAGCTACGGCAAGCCGGATGCCACTTCTGAAGAAATCGAGGCGGTTGCCAGAGCGGCCAATGCGCATAATTTTATCATGGCGCAACCCAAAGGGTATGATACCGTGATCGGAGACCAGGGAACCCTTCTTTCAGGCGGCCAAAGACAACGCATTGCGATCGCCAGAGCGCTGATCATCGATCCCGCCATTCTGATACTGGATGAAGCAGCTTCCGCCCTGGACGCTGAAAGTGAAACCCTCATCCAGAAGTCCATAGAAAAACTTCACGGCACCCGTACGATCCTGATCGTGGCCCACAGGTTGAGCACGATTATACAAGCCAATCATATCTATGTGATTGAAAGCGGTGAGATTGTGGAGTTCGGCACACTGAATGAACTTATGGCCTTAGGCGGCCGTTTTCGTGAATTGTATGACATGCAGTACAGAAATTCAGGTTGATGATACCGGCAGATCTGAAAAGATACGGATGGATCTGCAGGCTCTGTAAAAATCCTCCTGATTTATTTGCCTTCCCTTCTGATGCTCCGCAGCGTGCAGAATGCCCTTGAAAGTGGAAGTTTTGCTTTCAACCCCGGAATAAAGGGCCTTTTCGATGAATAACGTCTCATCGCCGGGTTGGCACTGCGCAGAAACAGTTCTTTCAGATCGATTTCCGGGAAAACAGGCGCTTTCAGTAACTGATTGATTTCCATGCTATTCAAGTCAATAACCACACCTAAAAGGGGTGGTTGTTGACTCATCCCCGGTGCTGCCACCTCTTGGCCGGATAAAAATACCGTTACAGCGACGCGGCGGTCGTCTCCACCTGATGAACATAATCCACCTCTTTGTCGGGGCAGGCAGCGGGCCTTGACCAGGCCGCTTTTGCCGGACATCACGCCGAAATTCCCGTACGCTGAACGGCAGGACGGCGGAAACTTCATTCGCGGAGGATGCTGAATGATTCCACGACCGAAGACAAAGACCGACACGAACAATCAGATTGAAAAGATCCTGCTTCAAAGCTCTCCGTGTGGCTGCGTTCGGCCCGATGACTCCTGCCGTGTCTGGTATTCTTCCCTGTAAAGTTCTCGGATAAAGGCGGATACCCTGTGGATCGTCTGACTCAATCCTTCGTCGCTGACGTCAAACAAAGGCTCCGGGGTCCCTTCAAACAGACTCCGAAAAAAATGTACGAAATACGTCGACACGGGGTTTCTCAACGCTCGTGTCCGAATATGTTCCGCTTCCAGAGCGACGTTTTCGGCGTGCGGTCTGTTTTTTTTTGCGCGACTCCGGCTTCTGCGGCGCATCTCGGACCGTATATATGGATCCGTTACGACATAGGGTCGGCGCAGAATACCGAGCAGAGCCTCTTTCACTTTCTCATGCCACGACCGCCGTTTACTGCTGATCCCTCCGATATGGATAAGGCCGGTGAGTTCAGCATGCCTGAACCGTGCGCCATACCGGCCTGCCAGAATATGAAGCAGCTTCCCGGTATCGATTCTTCCGGCTTCCCGGAGATTATCCGGTAAAACAAAATGATCCACGCACGGAGGCAGATAGACTTGCGGCCGGTACACTTCAAAGCCCACCTTTGTCTCCATCATGATTTTCCTGAAGAGTTCGGTTCGGTAAACGGAAAAAAAAGTCGGTGCAAGGGGCAGGCCACCGGGTGTCTTCAGGCATCTTCCGGAAAAACCGGGCAGCACGAAGGCGGGATTCATGCTCAACGGCAGGCAGGAAGAGAAAACATCACAATCCCGGAGGTTTTCTTCCAACTCTTCTTCAAAGGGGCCCACTGCAAATATGTCCGAATCCGCCATGCAGAAGTATGGCGACGTCTCCCGTCCGAACAGGATGTTCAACATGGTCCCATGATCAATCACCCCTTTTGATGGATAATAAAAATATTCCAGCCGGGGCGAGCACCGGCAGAACGCTTCCAGCAGCAGACGTTCATCTTTGTTCAGACCATTGGCAACCAGCCGGTAAGAGTAGCGGGAATTCTTCAGCAGACTCAAAACGGCCAACCTCAGGTACCGTACCGTGCCACTCACAAAAATGATATTAAATTTCAACTTCACTTTGTCGTCCTGTTATGGTCATACCCTGAGAGAACAGACTACGACTTTCACCCCTTTTTTAATACCACCTAAAACCTGCATGAACTGTTTCAACAAAATGGAGTTATATTTTTAATATCAGTGAGTTATGGAAATGCCGAGCTTGCGTGTCACGCATCAATCCGAATGCGGCCATAAAGGCTGCGGTTTTTGAAAACAGTTTGCCCTGCCGGAGCGCCGATTTGCAT
>CAYTJI010000192.1:0-4502 GCA_964438065.1 uncultured Desulfobacteraceae bacterium
ATCAGATTTCCACCAAAGGGTGGCATTTTATTTCCGACACTCGTTCCGCCGCGCTGTGGATCATGTTAACCTATTGAAATAACACAATAAAAGTAAATAGTGAGGACGGTTTTTCTGGCATATCATTTGCGTATTTGTTTACCGTGTCTGACAAACAACACTCCAGGGGCAGGAAGAATGGACTTTTCAGAAAATCGACAGTTGTTGAATGACCATCGGGTCTGGATTATTTCCAGGGGGAGACATACCAGGTTGGATTTGAGCAAGGTCTATGAGGGACTCCAAACTGCATTTGTCATTGAATACGGGATTTCAGATCTGGCCAGATATCTGATTAATCCTGAACCGATTGAGATCAGAAAAAAGCTCATCGGCTGTGAGATCCGGTATGTGCAGTCTTTTCCCGATAAAGTAAGACAGCGGTTGAGGCAGGCTTTCCCGCCGGGATTCAGCAGGCTTTTCAAAGACGGTAAGATTCACGCTGAAACTCTTCTGACGGAAACCGATCAATCCGGGCCTTACCTGAAAGACAAGGGGCTCAGAATGCACATTGAAAAAATCCGTTCAGAATTGAGGGCTTATGATCCGATTTTGAAAAGACTTGCCGGACTGGAAATGAGTGAGATTTCGACCATCATGGGTATTTGTGAAGACATGGGCGGCAACAGATCCATGTTGAACTTAAAGGGCACCATTGAGGAAAAAATCAGTTATGTCGCTACTTACCTGACAAAAGAAGTGGGGGTTGTCCTCGAAAAGGCCCATGTTTCAAACGGATTTTTTGAGATGAGCGGTTTTGATTTTTCGCGGTACAATCCTGACAACAGCCATCGCCTGATAAAATTTTATGTGAATGGCACACCCAGGATATGTGTGATCGGCCCGGATGGCAGAGTTGAATTCTGGGTTGAAGATTGTGCCCTGATCAACCAGATGCAACTTCTTGAATATTCCATAAGGGCGAATCCGAAGTTTAGCCGTTCTCTCAGTCTGTGCGCAAAGGGTGAGGCAAAGGCATTGAGGCTGCTTTTTAAGAAACAACTTGAAATTGACTACACAAAATCGCCGCTTCCGGACCTGTACAGAAATCTGTTCGAGACTTATCGGATTGAGACAAATAAGAAAAATGCCATAATGAGATCCTTGCGGAATTTTCAGATCGGTATCCTTTTCAATTACGTCCCTGAATCTCACGGCGGTCGGAAAAAACCGTTCACGAATGTTTCCGTCATACACGATGTGAAGGCGCTCGAACCGATAAAGGCGGATTTGCCTGAGATATATTCGATAATCAAGAGGATGGCTTCTGCGTCAGAAGCCGGCAGGTTTTATTTGCTGGATTCCATGAAAGGATATGCAAATGACTGAAGGTTACAGGGAAAGCGATTACAGATGGATAAGAGAGTTGATGAATTATCCTCGGGAACTTGAAAAAAGGCTTAGTTTTTTTGAGGACACCTCGGAGATCTCCTTGCCGGAAGACCCTATTGAATGTGTCATATTTCAGGAAAAGGCTAAATCAGCCATAAGGAAGATCGCTCAGCACAAGGGCCATATCCTGATGGTTGGAAAGCCGGGTACTGGAAAGTCGATGCTCGCCAATATGTTCAACGAGGTCCTCTCCAGATCTCTCGGCGATTACTTGAGGCCTAAACACGCGATTGTCGCCTACCCGGGAAAAGACAGGAATCACATTCTTTTTGCCTATGAAGATCCTGAGGCAATGGATGAGTTGCTTTCGGAATTGAACAGGGATATTGAATGTGCCAAAAACAGTCTGGATGAATTCAGTCTGTCCGATCAGATCATGCCGGTAGGACAGGTCAGAAAATGGCTCATTTGGGGGACCGCCGTCAGCGCTGTTGCCGGGTTTTTTTTCCCTCCTGCATTTATTGCAACCGGGCTTGGCGGGATGGGCGCGATCTTCTTGTTCATGCAGGAAAACAACCATAAGGCAAATGAAAAAATTCAGCGGGAAATGCCTGTCGCCAGGCAGAATGCCTTTAAAACCCTGTATGACATGATCCCTGAGGTCGTCTTTGATCCGAGGAAGAACACGTCTTTGATGGCAAGAATATCCGAGCCGAATGCGAGGAATATGAAGGGCGGTTTTAGGCACGATCCCTACCAGTCCGGCAACCTTCATACGCCGGCGCACAAGAGGGCCTATCTGGGGGCCCATGCAAAGGCGCCTGTTATCTATATTGATGAACTGAAGACCCTGGTGCGAATCGGATATATGCCAAACTTGCTGGAGATCATGCAGAACAAGTCCTATATCCTTGAAGGTGGAAGGGAAACGGGAAGCGGTGCTGCGGACAAATCCGAAAACAGCTTGAAGGCAGACAATATCATTATCGCCTGTTGTAACCACGACACGCTGGCATACCTGCAGGATGAGGGAGATGGCTCGTTTCTGAGCCGGATTGAGGATAAAGGCGAGATTATACAGATGGAAAGCGCAGTTCCCGAGAACGACAAGACAGTGAAAGAGGTCGCTCAATATGTCAAGCAGGAGGTCATCAACCTGGAAAAGGAATTTGAGGAATCCTGGGGGGATGTACGAAAAAGGGAAGGGCACGTCGGTGTCCGCGTGAGAAGCGAATTTATCCTTGGGAAACGACTTCCGTTCAACTACCGGTTGAAGACAAGAGAATTTTCCAGAAGAGCCGTTCTGGAAATTGTTAAGGAACTTCGCTGCCGAGCTTCAGACGGTAAATTGAGCGCAATTTTGAGGCCATTGAACGGGATTATCAAGACAGCGGAGTTTGAAGCCATCATGGAAAATGCGACGTTTGTAGAACCCCGGCATATCAGGCGTGCCCTGAAAGAACACTTGAGCCTTGAAGGGACGCTCAGCAGAGAATTGATCGAACACAAGAAAGACCTGAAAAAATTTATTGCTTCCATGACGGATTCAATCGGGTATGTTGTTGGATTGGCGGTCATTCACTCAAAATCAAGCGGCCGGTCATATGGTCAGCCTTTGCCCATACATGGTCAGATTAACGCGGGGGGATCCGACAAGGTGATTTCACCGGGCAAAACAGGAGATATCGCAAAGGCGGCCGCCCAGAATGTCAGGGCATCCATCAAGAAGATATTCAAAAAGATCAAAGCGCCTTACATTGGATACGAGATGCATGTGGAGTATATTCAGGCCCACGGCGGTGTGGAGGGCGACAGCGCGTCGGTGGCCATGGATATTGCCTTGATATCGGATTATATTAAACAGCCTGTAAACCAGAGGTATGGGGTCACCGGCTCACTAACCGGTGATATCGTGCTCCCGGTGGGTGGGGTTACCGAAAAAGTCAGATCAATTATGGACCCGCTTCTGGAAATGGCCGGGGCCTGTATCCCCTGGCAGAACAAGCATGACGTGGAGCCTCTTCTTGTCAATGCCGGATATGAATACATCCGGCAGGACGAGGTCCCCGGGATCAGGGTCTTCCGTGACGACGGAAAGAAGAATCCCTTTGACATCTATTTCTGCAAGACCAAATATAACGCGTACAAGATCCTGATGGGGCTGGGCAGGGAAGCGGTCGAAAAAAGGATGGCTGAGAGGAGCAGAAAAGATCTGGAGTTCATGGCGGAAATGAAAAACGCTCTCGCGGCGTAGCCGGATAAAAACCTATACTATGCAAGAAACGAAAGAGGGATAGCATTCCCTTATTTTTGCGGACGTTTTTATATTTGCCCCCCAACGTTTGAGCATGACACGCGATATTACAAAGATCAGTCATCGGATACTGGATGACCCCGCGTTGCACATTGTCCTTTACCAACCGGAAATTCCTGCCAACACCGGAAATATTGCCCGTCTCTGCGGGGCCGCTGAAATGCGGCTGCACCTGATCCATCCCCTGGGGTTCAAGGTTGATGACAAGCATCTCAAGAGGGCCGGCCTGGATTACTGGCAGGAGGTCGATGTGTGTCATCACCGGGATTTTGAGGCATTCCTTGATGCGATGAACCGCAAAGCAAGGCTTTTCATCTTGAGTCGGCACGCATCGGCCCCCTATCCAACGGCAAAGGTCCGGCATGGGGATTATCTCCTGTTCGGCAGGGAAACATCCGGTTTGCCGGACCATATCAGAAAAGCATACCCCTGCTATCTCATACCCATTTGGGGGAATGTCCGCAGCCTGAATCTTTCCACTGCCGCAGGCATTGTGGCCTATCACTTTCTTCATCAGATGGGAAGGTTTTGAAACCCGCCCGCCACGATCCTGACTAGTGCCCATCCATAAATGGCCCTTTTGCCCAATATCCGCGTTGCTTGAAAAAAAATAATCACCGGAATATCAACCATATGCCTGCCTGTCCCGTTAAATTCACCATAGTGACAGCGGAGCGTATTTAATCGGGGCGGTTATTTTTTCGCACGCCTTGATCTTGGTCAATCCCGCCATGGCGGGACTCATTTCTGGATGGGCACTGACTAACCCATGTTTAACAGCATGAAAAATATACTGATTTAATTCAACCACTTACAG
>CAYTJI010000193.1:0-4451 GCA_964438065.1 uncultured Desulfobacteraceae bacterium
TTATAATCCTCGAAATATTCTATATATTCCTGCGGTTATAATTTTCGCCTTCCTTAATTTGGCACAAAACCGGTCATTTTTCAAAGGTCTCACCCTGCACGGGAGCATAAGAAAATGGCGAATAAGTGTCAAGTTTCAATCCATGGAAGCAAAATACCAGCTCCCGCGCGGACCGCGCGGTTCACCAACGCATTGTTTCTTGTTGTCCTGTCATGTCTTCTTTCTCTGTCGCAGGCCGAAGGAAAAGGCCCGTACGACCGGCAGGTGATTCACTATCCCTATCGGCAGGGTGATCTGACAGTAATCGGCAGGCCACGGTCCTACACCGTGGGGCCGGAAGACACCTTCCTGGACATTGCGAGAAAATATGAGCTGGGTTTCAGCGAGATGGCCATTCTTTACCCCCGCATTGACCCGTGGATGCCCCCGGCAGGGAAAACGATTACGATCCCTTCGCTTTTTGTTCTGCCTCAGATCCGCAGGGGTGAAATCGTGATCAATATCCCGGAAATGCGCCTCTATTTTTTTGAAAAAAGCGCATCCCGGGTCCAGACCTACCCGGTCAGTATCGGCAGAACAGGATGGGAAACGCCGACCGGGCGATTTTTTATCAGTGAAAAACGGAAACACCCCACATGGTATGTTCCGGCGTCCCTCCAGGAAAAATACGGCACGGCCGTCATGCCCCCGGGCCCTGAAAATCCGCTGGGAGAATATATCATGCGGTTTTCTGACAGCGGCTACAGCATGCACGGTACCCACATGCCTTGGGGCGTCGGCAGGCTGGTCAGCCACGGGTGTATCCGCTGTTATCCGGAACATATGCGGCTCCTTTATCCGCAGGTGCCCCTGAAGACACCCGTGGCCCTGATTTATGAACCGATTAAATTCGGACGGAAAAACGGCCGGGTCTTTGTCGAGGTTCATCCGGATGTTTATGACCGGATACCCGATTTCCGGAAATATGCGGCAAAAAAGCTGGCGGTGTGCCCCGTGAAAGGACGGATCGACCCGGTGAAATTCGCGGAGGCGGTCCGGCTCAGAAACGGCATGCCCGTTGATGTGACGGTTTCCGCGACATACATTCGTACAGATGACGGCAGCACCGCCCCGGATGCGTGCCGGTCAGTAGACAAACTTGTCCGCAGAAAATCAAATTCCGTTAACCCGCCCTGACGCATGGCTCAATCACCGTCAAGAGAATCTCCGTTGAAATCGATCAGCCAAACGGTGGTTGAAACCGTCTGCATCGAGCCCCTGGCCGGCAGAAATCCGTTTGATTTTGAACGTACCTGTATCGTACAATGTCCGGACTGCGGGGAACTGTACGTCAGTCGTTGGGAATGACAGCATCATCACATATTCGCATTTGAACCTTTGAAAAACCCCCTCTCTGCCGCGTCCTTTCGGATTTTCAGGGGGCGGCCTCCCCTCACCCCCGCCGCGGTGATTTTGCTGTCCCTATGTCATAAGAGGATCCGATCCGGAGGTGATATTCTGTTGTGCGTATCATGACTTTTAATCTTCGTTTTGAAAATGATATGGACGGTTCAAACGCCTGGTCATTTCGCAGGGAACTCGTGATCCATGTCATCAAACGCCACAAACCTGCCATACTGGGCACGCAGGAAGGCATGTGGCCCCAACTGGAGTTCATCCGGGACAATCTGCCGGAGTATCACTTGCACTCGCCAGACAGGGTGCTGGACGGTACCAGCCAGTACCCGACTCTTTTCTTCCTCAAAGACAGATTTTCCATACACGAGGGCGGCGAATTCTGGTTGTCCGAAACCCCGAAGGTCCACCGAAGCAAGAGTTGGGACAGCGCCTTCCCAAGAATGATGAACTACGCTCGGGTCAGCGAAAACAACAACGGGCACCCGTTCTGGGTCGCCGTTACCAACCTGGACCACATGGGGGCGAAAGCAGGGTATGAACAGGCAAAAATGCTTGCGCAGTGGGTTAAGGCCCGAAAAGGGCCGGTTATCCTTATGGGAGATTTCAACGACAGCCCCGGCTCCCCTTCACACGCCCTGCTTACCTCCAAGGAAACCGGTCTGCTGGACACATGGGAAATTCTCGACGGGAAAGAGGATAAAAGCAGTTTTACTCAGCACGGTTTCACGGGAGTTCCCCGAAAAACCCGGATGGACTGGATCCTGGTGAGTGCGCATTTCCACGTAACGGAAACGAAAATCATCAAGGACCATCTGGGAAACCGTTACCCGTCCGACCATTTCCCGTACATGGTGGAACTGCGCATGAAGAATTAGTCGGCCTCCATCAGGCATGCATCTCAGAAATTTCCGGCAGTGATCGGACGGAGCGCCTTTTCGGAAATCCTGAAGCCACCGGATCCCAACCCGTTGCCCACAGATGCTGCGGAAACGCCCTGTGCGCGGTGGCGGTCAACGGCATCCTGGTCCCTCTTCATTTCCTGAGCAGGGGCTTCATCGGGCTGGCGCTCATCATCCATTATCCGGCGCCACTGCTGTCCAGTCAACAACCACCCGTTTTAGGGGTGGTTGTTGACTGAGAAAAAACCCATCTTCCTGAATCCATGGGCCATCCCCTCCCGCTGTTTTTCGGGAATTACGGCCGAAAATGCATTTTCAAGTCGATGACATTGCGAAAGTCGTGCTTTTTCCGGTCAGCAGGGCCTCGGACTACCTGTACGGCGAGATGATCGTGATGGACGGGGGCTACCTGCTCTCCCGGGGGCCCGGGGAAAGCATCTGCGCCATGGATCCAATCATCATGTCCCCTTCCACTGCCTCAATCCACACGGGGACAATACGGTCCGGGACTTCCGTTGACGGGAAAATGACCGGAAGATAATTGTCACTGTGGCCGATTATCATCCGAGGCTTTTCAGCATCCCGCCTTTCCGGCAACACCTTGAATTGCTTTTTCAGGCATCGCTGATAGAACACCGCTTTTTTCCTCTTGCCGATTGTGCGTAGTTGTGCCGCCCTTTCCCGGATAACCCTACGGTCAACCTGATCCTTAAAGGCCGCTGCCGGGGTGCCGGATCTGGGTGAGAAAGGAAACACGTGCAAATACGATACGGGCAGGTCCCGGATGAGGGCGCAGGTGTTCTGATGGGCAACAGGGTCTTCTCCCGGGAATCCGGCCATAACATCAACGCCAATGGACACCAAAGGAATCCGCTCATGGATGTAAACGATCCGTTCCACAAAATGTTTTGGTGAGTACGTTCGGTTCATTCTCTTCAGAACCCCGGCATCGCCACTCTGCATGGGGATATGCAAATGCCGGCACAACCACGGTTCCACCGCCATCATTTCCACCAGTTCCATGTCAATCTCGTTGATTTCGATTGAACTCAGCCGGATGCGTACGGGAAAACATTCATTGCCGATGGATTGGAGCAACCGGGTGAGTCCGGTGCCATGATCTGATTCCGTGCCGTATTTTCCCAGATGAATCCCTGTGAGGATCACCTCTTGATACCCCTCTCTGGAAAGTGTTTCAATCATGGATAAGACATCCCGCGGGGCAAGGCTCCGGCACGGCCCCCTTGCGTAGGGCACAATACAGTAACTGCAGAACGACCGGCACCCGTCCTGGATTTTCAGAAAGGCCCGGCTGCGATCGGAAAAACGCCTGATGGGAAGGAATTCAAAAGATGACTCCGGCCCGAAGGAGTTTGTAAGGATCCTCTGCTTTTCATTTCCGGCAGTATTCAGGATCCACTCCGGCAGTTTTCCTTTTTCCGTATTTCCGGCAATGAGTGTGATCCCGTCAATAGGCGAGAGTTCGTCAGGAAATACCTGGGCGTAACATCCCGTAACAATCACTGTTCCGCCTGGATTCGCCCGGACGGCCCTGCGGATTTCCTGCCTCGACTGACGAGAGGCCGCTTGCGTGACAATACACGTGTTGATGATGGACACATCAGCCTTTTCGTCACGCTTCGCCTGCTGCCAGCCCGCATCCGTGAGTCTTTCATGCAGGTACGCGGATTCATACTGGTTGACCTTGCAGCCGAGTGTGATGATTCTGAATAAACGCGTCATGATATACAACTGACTGGCATAAGCGACGATGCCCCTGCCCCATAAACGGCCAACGGCCGGTTCTCTTTCTCACCGAAACCTGATCTACCGGGGTTCAGATTTGATTTTTTAGTTCGATCCGAAAACTCCGGACATGCAGACCTAAGCAGTCCGGTTCACGTGATTTCTTTGTTTTCCAAGCCAAAATGATATAATACCCGAGTTCGGAAAAATCAATATGTACTTTTACACATTCAATCGCAACGCAGGATATACGGAGGGGCCTCTTGTGGGCTGGTAATTTGAAACCTTGATCCTACCCCAAAATAGTAGACACACCGAAGAGGCAACCTGTATATATACATAGGAGGTGTGTCACCTAAATCCTGCAAGCGTCGGGTTTGCCGAAGACCTGCCTGCAGCAGGCAGGTG
>CAYTJI010000194.1:0-4432 GCA_964438065.1 uncultured Desulfobacteraceae bacterium
ACTTGAGCTCGTCACTCAGGAAAGTGGAGGTCCCGATGGCCTGGGATTCCCGGATCCTGAGGTTCTCGGAGATAAAATTGGACGCCAGGGTGTTGGTGACCTGCATCACTTTTTTGGGATCCTTCCCGCTGAAGGATATGGAAAAGGAACTGGGTCCCTCCCGACGCCCTCTCGTCGTCTGAATATCAATATTTTTTCTGAACAACGCCACCTTCTGGTCCAGCGTCAGGGTTTTGTTCTCCGCCTCGGAATACAGGCCGTATTCCCGGATGATCTTTTCCAGGTTGGTGCGGCTGGTGACCTGCTGGGTAATGGTCCGGAGCCTGTCTTCCGCGCTGGTCGAAATAATCGAACGGACATAATCCTGCGGCACTTTGGGAGACTGGACCAGGATCAGCGTTTCCGCCCTGTAGACTTTGGGGGCCATCAGGGCATAGGCCAGCCCGGCCAGCAGGGTAAGGAGGAAAGGGATAATGATCCACCATTTCCTGCGTTGGGCCATATCCAGGTATTGGGTAATATCTGTAACATCCATTGTATCTACCAGCGAAAAAGTCTCGCGGCCGTAAAGAACAGGGACACGCTGTTGTCCCGGTAATCTTCCGTATCCACGTCATCATCTCTTTCCGCGTACGTGTATTCCACGGAAAGCGCATACCATTGCAGAAAATCCCATCTCAGACCGCAGCGCGCACGCATGGTTTCCCATTTCTGATCGCTCTCATCCTTGTCATGCCGGTACGATCCTGAGGCATACCCGGTCAGCGGCTCCAGAAACCGGTACTCAATGGCCGTGTTGACGCTCCAGTACTTGGAAAATCCCCGGCTCTCCGCTTCCAGATAGGACTCGTCCCAACCGCCTTCACCTCCGATGTCGATGTGGCCGTGCGCGAACTGTTTGGATATGAGCGCGTCATAGGAATAGCCGTCATCATTGCCCGATTCTTCATTATCCACCACAAAATAGCCCACGGACATGGACGCGCTCAGTGTGGGGGAAAACATCTCTTCAAAACCGATGGATCCGTGATGGACCCGATAATCCTCACTGTTGCCGTCAAACTCACGGGTCGTCAGGATGTAGCCCGCGTTCCCCGACGCGTGTCGGGTAAAATTGTAGATATAGGTGCATCCGATGGCATGCCCGACATAGTCATCCTCGGCCACGCCCGTCTCCCGGCTGAAATTGGCCTTTGTGTATTCGTAGTTCAGGGCGACCGCGTTTTTCTCGTTCAGATGGACCATCAGATCGGCAAACGGGGTCTGGGTATTGCCGTCATCCACCGTGTCATCCTTATTTTCCAGATACTCATGCCGGTAACCCGCGGTGAGGGTATTTCCCGGACCGAAAAGAAGCTGAAGGCCGGCATACCCGGCATTTCTCTGGTAGGTATTCCTGGAGTTCCGGGCGCCTTCAATTCCTTCTGTTTCTTCGAGTGGTTCTTCTGATTTGGTATAGGTGTCGGAAAGATCCAAATGAAAATGTCTGGAGATATCCTGACCAAATGTTAACGTGCCCGAATGCCGCGTCGTGTTGTTATTTTTCTCCTTATTGTATCGGACAAACGTGGGGCTGTAGGCCAGATCCAGATGCGTGTGCCGGGAAACAAGAGAAAATGTCCATCCGGGCCTGACCATGGCCAGATAATCGGACTGTTCATTGCTCGGATCCAGGTATATGTTATCGTCATATTGCCCCTGGATGGACAGGGACGGAGTCAGCTCCATGTGGGTCTGCGCGAGTAATACCTGGGCCGGCCACACGAGCAGCACGGGAATAATCTTCAGATATCCGGCCAATTTTGCGGAAACAGGCATGGTCTTGTCCGTTGATGCCGATATGAAAAGGAGGTTCTTCAGCCCTCATATCTGCGGATTTATTTTTGCGCAAGTCCTAGGGAACCACAATCGTGTCATCCGGCTCAAGAACGATGTTCTGTTCCAGTTTCTTCCCGGCAACAAACTGCTTGTAATTGAACTTCAGTTGGATCTCTTTTCCCCCGTGCCTGCGGATGATCAGGATGTTTTTGGTGTCCGCCCATTCCGCGAACCCGCCGGCAGCGGAAAGGGCCTGAAGAACGGTCATGTCGGCCTGAAGCGGGTAAGGACCGGGGGTGTTCACGTTTCCGATGGTATAAATGCGGCGGCTTCGACTTTCCGCCACAATCACGGTGACCTCAGGGGTATCAATATATTTCCTGAGGGCGTTGGCAATGTCGTTTCTGAGCTGCCCCACGGTCTTTCCCTGGGCCATGACTTCCCCGATCAGCGGAAAACTGATCCTGCCGTCGGCCATGACCGTGACATCCCGGGTGAGCTGGTCCTCCCTCCAGACAAAAATGCTGAGCACGTCATTGGGACCGATTCGGTAATGCGGGGCCGGGGTCTCCGCACTGCAAACCGGGCATTGAAAAAATACGGGAGACAGAAACACAAAGACAACGATCAGCATCCGCATCTTGTTAAGAGACATGATATCCCCCAGGCCTGTGAAAGTTTGCTTTACCCCGGAAGCGCAAAAAACCCGGGGGACCCACGCCGACTATCCCCCTCCCATGATCCCGAGGTTGTCCATCTTGTAAAAAAGGGTCTTGTAGCTGATCTTCAGGAGCCGCGCGGCCTGCCGCTTGTTCCAGTCCGTCTGATTGAGGGCGTGCATAATGGCCTTTCTTTCAATGTAACTGAGGGCGTCCGCCTTGAGGTCCTTCAGCGATCTCGGATCATCCTCGGGCCTTTCCTTTTTGTTTCCGGGTTTTCCGGACGTCTTGGGGATGAGCCTCCCGGGCGGTGTCAGACCGTCCGACACCATGTTGTTGAACAGTTCAGTTTTTACTTTCAGCGGGGGGTCTCCCACAATCAGTCGCAGGATAGTATTGGACAGCTCTCTCACATTCCCGGGCCAGTGATATTCCTGGAAAAATTCCGCCAGGTCATTGCCGAGATGAAACGGCCTGCCTATCTTGAGCTCCTGCTGATGTTTCTGTATGAAATACTCGGTCAACAACGGGATATCCTCTTTTCTTTCCCTGAGGGAAGGAATTTCAACCTTGATGATATTCAGCCGGTAATAGAGATCCTCCCTGAACAGGCCCTGCTTCATGTCCTGTTCCAGGTCATGGTTGGTGGCAGAGATGACCCACGCGTTGACCTTCACATCCTGGGTCCCGCCCAGCCGGGTGAATTCCCCGCTCTGAAGAACGTGCAGCAACTTGGCCTGCAGGACGAGCGGCATGTCACCGATTTCATCCAGCAGGATAACGCCGTCCGAGGCCAGCTCGAACTTGCCCGGTTTGGCGGTCGACGCCCCGGTGAAGGCCCCCTTTTCGTACCCGAACAGTTCACTTTCCAGGAGTGTCAACGGCAGCGCCGCGCAATTGACCTTGATAAACTTCTTGTTTTGCCTGGCCGAGGCCTTGTGGAGAAGCCTCGCCACAACTTCCTTGCCCGTGCCGGTATCTCCAAGCAGCAGCACGTTGAAGGCCGTGTCCGCGACCATGGTGATCAGTTCCCTGATTTTCTGAATGGAAGGGTGGTTACCCAGCAGGACATGTTCCATGATGTGGTAATTTTTTACACATGCCGGAGACTTTGTCAATTAAAAGTTGATGAACCTGTAAAAAGTCGAGTTGATGGCGTCACAAAAAGCAGGTTCTGTGCCGGTCACACGGTGGCGTGATCCCGGCGCAGCACTGACCGTTCGCCCGGAATCGACAGTCCCCGGCCGGGTGAAAAACCCGGCCGGAGACTGAAACCTGTTAAAAAACCAGAAGAATTTATAGGGCTATCGGCATTCCCGGTTAGAATCTTGAGTAATTGAGACCTTTGAAAAGCGACCACTTTTGCACCAACCCGGCGTCAGGCGAAAATTATAATCCTCGAAATATTCAATATATTCCCGTGGTTATAATTTTCGCCGGTCCCCGCTCATAGTCCGGGATCTTCGACTTGATCCGGCTGAAAATCGGGCATTTTTCAAAGGTCTCCAATTTTCATGGAATAATGCTGGGGCCCCAGCCTGGAGAAAAAATTGAAGGGACGTCAGGTAGAATCACGTTCTTGAAATGGCGGTGATCTGCTCAAAATTTCCGGAGGAACGCACAGCCGAAGGTATGGATTATTGCACAGACAGATACGCCTGCGGGGAAAAATTACCATCGGGGAAAAATGAATAACTACCCGAAAGCCGCCCGTCGATCCATCCCTCTTCTACGTTCCTTATAGCTCCTCATCTCGACGACCCGTGTCCCGCCTCCGGGTGTGTTTTCCGGGTCTCTGGCGACTCTGCGATCTTCGCGTGACCTCCGGTCCAGACCGGAGCGCCGGTCTTTTCCGGAGCGCCGGTCTCTTCCGGACCGCCTTTCCGGGATATGTCCTGTATAAGAAAATTGTCGCAAATCAATGCCCGAACGCCGGCCGCCATTATCGGTTATCT
>CAYTJI010000195.1:0-4394 GCA_964438065.1 uncultured Desulfobacteraceae bacterium
GCCGGGACCGGATGGGAATGTGGATGCTGCCACCCTGGTTGCGGCAAAAGTGGCGGGCATTAAAGCAATCTACAAATGTGGTGGTGCCCAGGCCGTTGCGGCAGTGGCCTACGGAACAGAAACCGTCCCCAAGGCAGATAAAATAGTCGGACCAGGGAGCCCCTGGGTTGTTGCGGCCAAGCGATTGCTGGCTGACGAAATCGATCCCGGAACCCCTGCCGGGCCGAGTGAATCGATCATTTTTGCGGATCATACAGCCAGCGGTCGTCTGGCTGCCCTTGACCTGATCATTGAATCGGAACATGGTCCCGACTCTTCCTCCTTTTTGGTCACCGAGAGCAGTAAAGTCGCTCAAAAGGCCCTTGCCGCCATACCGGCCTATTGGGAATCTCTTGGGAAAACCAGGCGGGAATTTTCCCGGACCGTATTGACCGGCCCCCTCGGGGGGGTGATTCTGGCTCCGGATATTCAGGGGTGCCTCACCTTTATCAATGACTATGCACCTGAACATTTGATGATTCACAGCAGGGAACCATTTCAGTATTTGGACGGGATTCGTCATGCCGGGGAAATCCTTCTCGGTCAATATACTCCCATTTCACTGGGTAACTATGTTCTTGGGCCCAATGCCGTTCTGCCCACATCGGGTGCGGCACGAACCCACTCTCCCCTTTCCGTATACGATTTTTTGAAAATGACCGGTATCGGCTATGTTACGTCAGGTAGCTATGACCGCCTGGCCAGAGAAGCCTATACTCTTGCCGTCTATGAAGGCTTTGACGGTCATGCACTGGCGGTATCAGAACTGCGGAAGCCGATGATGGAGGAAGCGTAAATAAAACAGCCATCCCTACGTGGTGAAAGGAGCGCCATATGGAGCCGGATATTTTCTACCCCGATTTCAGCCTTGAAGGACGGAAAGCCCTCGTGACGGGTGGTTCCCGGGGGATCGGCCGTGCCCTTGCCCTGGGACTCGCCCATGCAGGCGCGGCCGTTGCCGTAACAGGCAGAAAAGAAGAAACCCTTTCAGCAGTTGCACAGGAAATCGAGACCATAGGGAAAACAGCAATCATCCGAAGGATTGATGTCACGGATCTGGAGAGTATCCGCTCCGGTATTCAGGAAAGCGCCCGCCTCCTGAGGGGGCTGGATATCCTGGTGAATAATGCCGGTTATGAGCAGGTGTGTGATTCCCTTGAAGTGAGCGTTGAAACATGGGATGCCATCGTCAATACCAACCTGCGCGGCGCTTTTTTTTGCGCGCAGGCGGCCGCCCGGATAATGTCCGGATCTGGCGGGGGGGACATTGTAAATGTTTGTTCCTTGACCTCAAGCATCGGGTTTCCGACCGCTGTTCCCTATACGAGCAGCAAGAGCGGCCTTCTCGGTATGACCCGGGCGCTGGCGGCCGAATGGGGTCACAGCGGTATCCGGGTAAATGCCATTGCCCCGGGATATGTTCATACTGCCATGACCGATATCTTCTTTCAAAATGAGTCATGGGCAAAGGGAATCAAGGCTAGGATTCCGCTTGGCCGGTTCGGACAGGTGCACGACCTGATCGGAGCCACCATCTTTTTGTGCAGCGATGCAGCCAATTATGTTACGGGGCAGATGATCACTATTGACGGAGGATTTCTTGCATCGATATAATGTTATCCAATAACATCAAATATATGCGCAATACACCTGAAGTAGATTATAAGACTAGTTGGAGCCACGTTGCCACAGGCTGGGCGGAATTTTCTTTCCGGGACGGCCGAATTCGTTTATACTTCCCCCGATCCGCGGACCCGGGGGACAGGAAACCCCGGTCAATGCATGCACCTTACGTCCGGGCGCCCCTTACCCGGGTTTCTCATCGGTGTCCGCCGGTATGGCAGACTACTGGTGAGCCTCCCGGACTCATTCCAATCCATCAATCTTGAAGTGGTAAAAAGGATGATGACTCCCTCCAGAGAACAGCACGCAATGCAGACATGCAGGCAACCGGAAAATGAGGTGGTTGTGGAACTCCGGAGTGTCTCCAAGACCTTCGGAAACGTTACGGCGGTTGATTCGGCCTCTTTTTCCGTCAATCGGGGTGAGTTTGTCACCGTTCTCGGCCCCAGCGGTTCAGGCAAAAGCACCATGCTCATGATGATCGCCGGATTTATGAAATTGTCAGGGGGTGAAATCTTTATCGAAGGTGAGGCCGTCTCGAAAAAAGCCCCTTATGAACGGAACATTGGCATGGTGTTTCAGACCCTTGCCCTTTTTCCCCATATGAACGTTTTCAATAATATTGCCTTTCCCTTGAAAATGAGGAGACTCGATCTCAGGGAAATAAGCTCGAAAGTGGCACGCATATTGGATATTGTTCAGCTTCAGGGTATGGAAGGCAGGGCACTCACCGAACTTTCCGGGGGCCAGAGACAGCGGGTTGCCTTGGCGAGAGCGCTCGTTTTCGAACCTTCGCTGCTGCTGCTTGATGAACCCCTGGGGGCGCTGGACAAAAAACTGCGCGAGAGCATGCATCTGGAATTGCGGCGAATCCAGCACAGGTTGGAAATTACCACCATCAATGTCACCCATGATCAAAAAGAGGCCCTGGTCATGTCGGATCGGATTATCGTGATGCATGAAGGCCGTATTGAACAATGGGGGACGGCCATGGAGATCTACTTTTATCCGAATACCCGCTTCGTCGCAGAATTCATTGGAGACACAAATATTTTCGAAGCCCTGATTGAGGTCCCTTCCCTGGAACAGACAGACCGCTGCCAGATTCGGGTGGGGGAGGTACGCATGGCCGGGAAGAAACGGGAGGCCGTTTCCAGGGATCAGCCCGTGTCCGTGGCAATACGGGCTGAGCGCATCCGGCTCTATCCGAATGCAGATAAAATTTCTCCGAGTGCTGAAAAATTTCCCTGTGTCATAGAGGAGGCCATTTTTGAGGGAGATCGAACGGTTTATGCCGCCAACCCCCTGGTTCCGGGTATCGGGCCGTTACGGGTATATCACCACAACGAAACGGGAGTCCCGAGTTACCGGCAAGGTGATCGCCTTATCGTATCATGGGAGCCAGAGGATGTTATCATCCTGACCCGATGATTTTTCCGGAAAAGATGACCGGAATAACCTGAAAACTAAAGAAAGGAGAGAAACGATGGAGAACGAGAGGAGAAAAAAGCAATGGAGCCGCCGGGATTTTCTGAAAACATCGGTTGCCGTGACCGCCGGTGCGGCATTTATAGGGGTCCCTACACTGGTTCGGGCTTCCAATGTGAAAAAACCGGATGAACTTATCGTTCGTGCGTGGGGTGGAGCCTGGCAGGATGCTATCGATCTCGGGGTATCAAAACCTTTTAGCGAGAAGACCGGCATCAAGATCATCTATGACAACACCGAAGACAATGAAATCCAGCCCAAGCTTCGAATGGCGTTTCGCCACAAGTCGCGTCCACCCATTGATGTCAATTGGGACACCACAATCAACGCCATGCGATCGAGTCTCGGCGGCCTGGCAGTGAACATGGATGAAAAGCGCGTACCGAACCTGAAACATCTGTTGTCCATTGCAAAACCGGAATTGGTGAAAGGATGGCCATTGGTGAAGGTGTACAGCTACACGTATGTCCTGGCCTACCGGACTGATGTGGTCAAGGAACCCCCCAAATCTTGGTGGATTCTCTGGGACAAGAAGTGGAAAAAATCCGTCGGTCTTTATGACGATGGGATCGGCTTTACCCCGGTCGTGGTCAAGATGGCGGGAGGCAGCATTCCCGAGAATATGAAGCCGGGCTGGGAACTCTACAGAAAGCTGAAGCCGAATGTCGGGCTCCTTGGCGAAGATGAGTCACTCACCCAGAATCTGATCACCGGTCAAACCCCTCTTCAGTGTGACATCATCGTCAATGCCATCGAGGCGAAGCGGAAAAAAGCTCCGGTGGCCTGGACTGTTCCAAAAGAAGGAGTTGTGATGGAAACCGATGCACTGTGGGTACCCAAGAATCTCCCCGAAAACGTGGAGTACTGGGCCCTGAAATATGTAGATTATGCCCTGTCGGCACAGGCACAAACCGCCTGGTGCGGTCATTTAGGCTTGCCGCCCATGAATCGTGCTGCCAAGGTCAATGCAGCATATGTAAACGATCCCGCCTTTCCGAATACAGAGGCAAAACTGAAAAAGATGATAACCACGCCGGCGGCAGTGCAGGTACATCACCAAAAGGAGTGGTTTGCAAAGTTTGCTGAAATCATGAAGTAATGCAAATGACCATAAGTCGCAGGAAACTTCTATTTACCCGGCTCTGGTGGACAGCTATTGACCGCGTTATCCGCCTCAAGGGGAAACGATCCCGTCTGTCTCCCCTTGCAGCCGGGTATCTCTGGATGACCCCGGCCGTCCTCAT
>CAYTJI010000196.1:0-4382 GCA_964438065.1 uncultured Desulfobacteraceae bacterium
CAGCACCAGTGGAAATTCAAAAAATGTCCTGCAGGCGGCCGAAGTCGCCCGGGCCCGGGGGATATACGTTGCCTCATTTACGGGAGCAAACGGCGGGAACCTGAAAGGCGTGAGCGACCTGGCGCTCGTTGTCCCCGGCAACGTCACACCGCGGATTCAGGAGGCACATATCCTGGCAGGACATATCATATGCAGTCTGGTGGACCATATCCTGTTCCGCGCATCCTGAGGCAGGCGTGCCCCCGGCATGGCCGTCTCCGGGCGGAAGGACAGATGGTCGATCGGTACCCCGACGAGTGGCAGACCTGATTCCCCGGCCATGAAATGAAAAAAGGCCGTTCACAAACAGCAAACAGCCTGCTCTAAGAACATCACCCGTGTCCGGTCTGGTGATGTCTTTTTCACGGGAATGTCTGACACAGAGGAAGACTTCGACCTGCCGACCGTATTTGCAGGGCGACATTCTACGTACCGTCCAACAGCTGCAAACGAGGCGCATATGGCTGAACTACCGCCTATATCTCTTGATGGGGTACATACGTACCCGTTAAAAAACAGGCTCAGCAAGGTCCGTATGGACGATTTCGGCAGTGCGTGGAAATCCGGTGGATCTTTTGCCGACTGGCTGGAATCACTGCCCGGAATCCTTGCCGCTGATGACTTTTCAGCAATTACGGCATCCATGGTCAGGGCCGCCGGGTCCGGGAAAATGATTATCCTGGCAATGGGCGCACACCCCATTAAGGTGGGGCTGACCCCCATAATCATCGACCTGATGGAGCGCGGCATCATCCGTGGCATCGCAATGAACGGTGCGGGAGTCATCCATGACACCGAAATTGCCCTCGTGGGAAGCACCTCGGAGGATGTGGGCGCAGTCCTTGAGGACGGAAAATTCGGCATGGCGGAAGAAACAGGATCCCTCATCAACCGGGCCATTTCAGATGGTGCCGCCCGGGGTGACGGCCTGGGTCGATCAGTCGGGACCCTGCTCCTCAAAAAGCGCTGTCCCTTCAACCATCTGAGTCTCCTTGCGCGGGCATGCGAGCTGGATGTGCCGGCAACGGTTCATGTCGCGATCGGCACCGATATCATCCACTTCCATCCCAGCGCGGATGGAGCGGCCATTGGAGCCACTTCCCATCTGGACTTCCGCCTGTTTGCCCGCCTGGTATCAACATTGAAACAGGGCGTGTTCATTAATCTGGGTTCCGCAGTCATCATGCCGGAGGTTTTTTTAAAGGCGCTCAGCCTGGCCAGGAATCTGGGGCATGATGTAAGTGATTTTACGACAGTAAACATGGACTTTATCCGGCATTACCGGCCGATGACCAATGTCGTTCAGCGGCCGACGCTGGAAAGCGGCAGAGGGTTCAACCTCGTGGGCCATCATGAGATCATGTTCCCTCTGCTGGCCGCGGCCGTCATTGAAGGGGTGAATGAAAATACGAGCGCCTCTGCTGGAGTTTGGGAGAAACACGATGCCTATTTATGAATACAGATGCCTGACGTGTGCAAAGAGCTTTGAAATCCTCGTGTTCGAAGGCGGTGACGAGCCGGTCTGCCCGCACTGCAAAGGAGAAAATCTGAAACGCCTGATGTCGTCTTTTGGCTACAAAAGCAGCGGCAGTGACGGAGATGAGAGCCGTCCATCCACGGCCGGTTCTTCGGCCTGCGCGTCCTGTTCGAGCGGGAACTGCAGCACATGCCATTGAACGTACGCGTCAAAAATGGACCACGGAGCAAACAGGAGGATCGAACAATTACACTCCTGCCACTCTGTCGGTTCCGTCTGGAAAGGAGACAACTTGTTTCGGATCGGTTTTGGATTTGATGCCCATCGCCTGGTGGAGGGACGGAGGCTGATTCTCGGCGGGGTGGCAATCCCTCACACCAGAGGTCTGGACGGACATTCCGACGCGGATGTCCTGACCCACGCGGTCATCGATGCGGTGATCGGGGCACTCGGCATGGGAGATCTGGGCCGGCACTTTCCGGATACTGATCCGGCCTATAAGGACGCGAACAGCCTTTCCCTTTTACGGAAAGCCGTGGGCTGGGCCAACCAGAACGGGTTGAGGGTGAACAATGCAGATGCAACCATCATTGCGGAAGAACCCAGACTGGCATCTCACGTCCCGGCTATGACGGAAAATCTGGCGCGGGCGCTGGGAACAGAGCCCGTTCGGATCAATGTCAAGGCCACGACCACGGAGGCCATGGGCTTTTGCGGCAGGAAAGAAGGCATCGCGGCCTGCGCGGTGATCAGTCTGATTGGGGAACAACAAGGACCATGAGGCATCCTGAAAAACTGAAAAAAGCGCTTCTTGATCATTTGAAAGACGCCGGGATCGCGTTCTCTCAGGTGCAAGATGAATCCATGCGGGAACGGGCCGTGGCAAAATTCTCTTTTGATCCGGGAACCCCTGCCTGTATCCTTTGCGGGACATTCACGGACAGGGTCAAAGAACTCATATGCATCGCCCACGAAGCCGGCCATGTCATGGTTCACAAAGAAATGAACAGAGAAGAGACGCGGAACTATATCTGCACCATGTTTGCCGCGAACAAAATGGGTCTTGGAAAGATCGCGCCGTTCGCTCAGGCCTTTGTCCTTGAAACAGAGGCCCGGTCATCGGCCCGGGGCATGGCACTGCTGCGGAAAATCGGCATTGCCGATGGCGATCTGAGCACCGTCAGGAAACTGATGTCCCAATGGTATGCCAGCTATGAGAAACAGTGCGAGGAGGCCATAGTAAAAAATGTCCGGAAGAAAATCATGCTGGACAGAAACCCCGCCATTGTCTGGGAAGCGATACAGGAATATTCTGCGCCATCGGTGTTAAACATCCAATGAGACCTTAAAAAAATGATCGATTTTGTACCAGATCAAGTCGAAGATCCTGGACGATGAGCGGGGGAAGGCGAAAATTATAACCACAGGAATATATTGAGGATTATAATTTGAGCCTGACCTGTCTACGTGCCTGCCTGTCCCGTTTGGACGGCAGACAGGCAACGCACGGCAGGCACCGAACGGGTGCAAAATCGGTCATTTTTCAAAGGTCTCACAATAGGCCCGATCCGGCGGAACCCCGGGGGCTATCGTCCTCCGCAGGGGAACATCCTGTGGAAAACCGACCGGATTTTCGGTATATTACCGTCCGGGCACCAACACCAGGCGGGGCCGGATCCGGGGATCCAGACGCGTGAGGCCGGATTTTCGGGCGGCGTCCAGGGCGGACCGGTATTCCTCCGCGCTCAGGCGCCTGTTGATCAGATCGTCCTTCTCAGCCGTGCCGCAGGGCCGGTACTGATCCATCACATTGACATAGGTGTTTTTCGAAATCCTGTCCGACAAAAACGCCATGATCTTTTCGGTCCCGGCCACCTGATTCGGCATGACCAGATGCCGTACGAGCAGCCCGCGCGTGGCTATTCCCTCATCATCCACTTGCAGGTCCCCTACCTGGCGGTGCATCTCTGTGATGGAATTGACGGCCGCTTCCCGGTAATCCGCCGCATGGCAGAACCGTTCAGCCTGGTGATTGTCCCAGAACTTGAAATCGGGCATATAAATATCAAAAATTCCCTCCAGAAGAGCCACGGTTTCCACACTGTCATATCCGCCGGAGTTGTAAACCAACGGTACGGAGAGACCCTGTTCAACAGCCGGGACCAGCGCCTCAACGATCTGCGGCACCACATGGGTAGGTGTCACAAAATTGATGTTGTGACAACCTGCTTCCGCCAGCCGGCACATCATGGCGGCCAGCTCTCCGGGTTCGACTTCCATTCCCCCGGCCGCCTGGCTGATATCATAATTCTGGCAGAAGCTGCAGCGCAGGTTGCAGGAACTTAAAAAAATGGTCCCGGACCCGTATCTGCCCACAAGGGGATCTTCTTCCCCAAAATGGGCATTGTAACTGGCCACCCGGGCCTTCCTGCCTGTCTCACAGAATCCGGTTTCTCCTTCCAGACGGTTGACCCCGCATTTTCTCGGACAAAGGCGGCACGATGCCAGCAGGCCAAGCAGTTTTTCCACCCGGCCTGACAGTTCTCCGCTCCGGTAGAGGTTTAAATAAGAAGGCTCCTTCGCCATTGTTTCCAGGACTCTTTTTCAAAAAGCATATCCCCCTGACAGAACCGGAACCGTGACAAGGGGATATAGGGGATGGATTTTCGGATTGACCTGATAGCCAGTGTGCATCCACGAAATAATTTTGGGCACTGGAGAGTTTCCAATCCAGAAATGCGAATTTTTGTGCAAGGTCAAGAAAATCAAGGGATTATGCGGAGGCGTACAAATCGTACACCGCACAAGGAGTCCCGCAGATTGACGCCGCCTGTCCCGGCGTAGCCTTGGCGGAGTCGGAAGATTG
>CAYTJI010000197.1:0-4367 GCA_964438065.1 uncultured Desulfobacteraceae bacterium
TGCGCGGCACTCATCAAAGAGCTCAGACATCAGGGGCTGACCGATTCACGCAGCGACTTTCTCCTGGACCACGGTCCGGAAGTACAGCGCAGGATCAGTGATCCGGATCTCCGCCGGAGGAATGTCTGGGTGGACTGAAACGCATTCAAAAATGTTCGATCCCGGATCACTACGCCGCGACAGGCACGAACAGTCTTTTTTGTTAGCCGCCGGAATCTGCCGTGAACACGGAACTGTCACCTCACGCCTTTTACCTGACGGTGCCTCTTCGGGTCTGCCTTCAAAACATCGGTGTTCGGCACCTGAAAGCCATTTTCAATCCCGCACCAGCCCTGTTCGTCTCGTTCCTGTTGAGCAGTTGCCAACCAACTGTTTCACCAGTTTCCTGACGAGATTGCAGACAAACGGATCATCATTATCACAAACATAAAAGATGTGGTTACCCATCCGGAATCCGATTATTCCCTGAAAATTGTGTGGTCCGGATTTGTGAAACCAGAAACCGGATTCCGGCTCCTACCAGATTTCTTTCCAGGACCGTATTCCGGGCGGAGCATCCGGTGTTTTCACCACGTCATTGTTGTAGACATCGCTTCCCAGAATGACGGGGACTCCACCGACACCTGAAACGCTGTTGAAGTACACGTGTTCATCCTCCACCACAGGGCCGGACAGGGTTCCCGCAAACGCGTTTTCGAAAATCACCTTGCCATCCTTCATATCCAGCGCATACATCCTTCCGGTTGTCAGGGAAGGATCTTTCCCAGCGGGCACTGCCGTTGTAAAATAAACGGATCCTGCAGATGCAAATACCGGGGCAAAAACCCCCTCCCGCCCGGAGGATAATTCCCTGAACCAATCCAGGACGCTGCTCCCTCCACCGCATTCATCCTTGCCGCCCGTGTCGCTGTAGGCGAAGAAGCGACAGGTCCGATCTGAAACAGCGTCCGGCCTTTGCTCACCGACACCCGCACAAGTCCCGAAAAACACCCGAATATCGTAGACGGTTTGTCCGCTTTTGTTTCTATGGTTATCAACAACAACCGCAGGGGAACCATAGATGGCCTGCCGCCGCTGATCACCAGGCACTGAACGCAGGTTTCTGCCGTCATGATAATCAAAATCCGTATTCAATACACATGAACGGATCCCGTTGCCCGGTCTTTCAGGATCATCCGGAATCACGGCCTTGAACATGAAACCTTTGTCTGTCCCCACATATAACCGATCCATAAATCCGTTTCCATCGGAGTCGATAAGCGCAGGCTGGCTGCAGGGGACTCCGCCTTTGCCATCATCGACACCATCTCCGTTATCATCAATCCCCGCGTGAAGGAAAATTCTTTTCACAACGCTTCCGTCCGCGATGTCAATCATGAACACCGACGGATCACGGGCCTCATCCGTCCGGTCACCCGATACGAAAAAGACGACCCATCTTGTGACCCCGTCCAGCGCCGTGCATCCGATCCGGCCAACCGCCGGCGCCGAATGACGTCTGATCAAAACGGGATCAGCAAATTCCCACAGAAACCGCGGAGATTCAGGATCCGTGATGTCAAGGCAGAATACGGTGTCACCGCCATTCCCCTCGCCGGATATCAGCACGGTATGCCACCGGCCATGGATGTTCACATCGGCTATCGCGGGTGAGGCATCCAGGGATGCGCAGTCCTGTGAGCCACTGAAATTATTTTTCAATCTCGGCAGAAGATCGGGGGGAACAAAAGCCCATAATTCCCTGCCCGTGCCGTAATCAGGCGCTTTTGCCCCTGCGCCGCTGGATCGCCATCCAAAATGAAATGACGGACGCGGATGGCTCACAAGCAGGTCGTCCCACCACTGTCTCAGGGAAAAATCAGCCGCCGGATCCATCCACTCAAAATATCCTCTTTTCTCGACAACAACCGTTTCCGGATTATCTCCCCACCGGAAGCGACCCGCATCCAGTGCGTGTATCATGCCGTCTCCCGCGCCCACATACAATACGGAACGTCTCTGTTTCCATCTGTCCACAAACCGGTCAAACGATTCGCGGTCTTTGTCACGGATAGCGGTTCCATAATACCAGGGAGGCCTTCCCGGGGAAGTAACAACTGCGGGGACGCACTGACTCACCGAACCCAGAAGCCACTCCTTCTTAACACCGAAGCCATCCCTGTAACCACGGACCCATTGAACCAGAAAATATCCGTCTTGTTTATCGACAATGCCGTTTCCGTCAACGTCCTGTGTGACGCCACCCGGAAGAGGGTACCGTTCTCCCAACCCCAGCACGTTGTTGTCCAGATTTCCGGATTCAAACGATAACAGATCCGAACATGTGGAATAATGTACGTACTGACACGTCACCGGAACCCCGTCTGCCGGCGGTTCACTGAAGGTTACCCGGTATTCACCGGTGAATCGATTGATGGTTCCTTTTCCGCCGAGATTGCCGGTGAGTCTGCAGAGATGCTCATCATGAAAAGTCTCATGACGATCAGTAATAATGACCGTACCGGCCAGAATCGGATGAGACAGTGTCCCGGAAAATAATCTTGAAGTTCCATTCCCGATTGCGATTCTCACACTTTCCTCATGTGTTATAGCCATCCGGGGGAAATAAATCCTCCTGTCTGACGGGGCCATGCGGTTTAAAACCGCGCCGGCATCCCACAAATTGACTTTGCCTGTATGAGCAGGATCAACGGGGTCGTATATCCGGATTGCCGCCACATGCCCCCACAATTCATTTTGAACAGCAGACAATCGGGGCGTCTCACTGTAGCCGGCATACACAAGGTTCGCCAGGACAACCGGAGGAGCCTTCCAGAAACGCCTGAAATCCGAATTATCCGGAGATTCCGCAACGGCACGGGGACAAAGAATCAGGAAGACTAATGAATAGAGGAAAATGTTTCGGACATGGCCGAAAAAGAAATAACCAGATCTCAACTGACGAGAAGGAACGAAAAGGAATCCGATGCGCATGAGACCGTCCTTTATATGTACACAACGGCAGACAGAATGCCGTTACACCTATCGCATTGAAAAATCGGCAATTGCACGAACATCTCTGGACACATGATTACAACCCCCACCAAGCTGACCGGAATACCCCCCGATCGTTTCTCCCGAAGCCTGGCCAAGGAGAAGCACCTCCACACTGCTCGTTGTCCCTCTGGGTCCCCTCGCGGTGGACCGGACGCAGATCAACCGATCCGTGTCATTGGTAATACCGCCTCTGTCGGATGGATTGTTCCACACGGATACCGTGTAACTGCCCGACAGGCCCGATCCATCATCAAAAGCCGTATCGCGAACCCATACCGCCCCCCCGTCAAAATCAAGGCCCGTGGCCGGTTGAATTCCTGTAACTATTCCGTTCAGAGAGAAATCCCAGTCCGGATTCTGACCCGAAGCAATCCTGGCACGATTTCTCTGTCTGAATTCGGTCTGAAGCAAGGCCTTGGCATGTTCAAACCCGGCTTCAGCCGTATAGAAGGTTTTTTTGTAAAGCCTTTCATTTCCGGAAATCCCCATTTCCGTCACGGATGTCGTTACCGCGCCTCTCCCCATAACCGTCAGAAGCAGCAGGACCAGCATAACGATCACCAGTATTGCGCCTTCTTCGTCCCGGACCGCATATCTTTTTTTCCCCATACGCTTTTCCTCACGTCAATATTGACTTCCCGGACGAGAACATCTCAACCCGAATAGCCGCAAATTCCCTGGAAAGAGATTACTCCCTCGCCTTGATACAGCTCAGCACAGTGGTTTTTCCACTGTCGCAGCGCCAGACATATACCCGGATGCATTTTGTTTCAGGAACAGGGATATCATCCACCACGGTCCAGGCGATATGGTAACCGGGAGGAGGATTCGGACACGCATGCGCAGGATCCCAAAGACCGTTACCGTTCACATCGGTGAAGGGTTCTCCCTTTTCCCACAGGCCGTTGCCGTTGGTATCAGTAAAGGGTTCCGCCCCCACTGCAGTCACGCTGTCCGCTATCAGATCCGGGTCTGTAAAAGTCGTGCTGTACTCAAGTGCCATTAATTCTTCAATCCTGCTCTGGGCCAGATTCACCGCCTCGGTCCTGCGAATGGCAGACGCATTCGTATCCACGGCCAGAATCTGCATGGAGGCAGCGGCCAGCAAACCAATGCTCAACACAAAAACGGCAACCATGACCTCAAGAAGGGTAAAGCCCTTTTCAGCAGCCATCCGTCCACAATTCATGATACCTAAAACCTGCATAAGCTATTTTCAAAAAGGAAATTATACTTTTAATATTATCGAGTTATGGGAAAGTTGTGCTTGCACGACACGCATCAATTTGAATGCGGCCATAAAGTCTTGGGTTTTTGAAAATAGTTTACCC
>CAYTJI010000198.1:0-4362 GCA_964438065.1 uncultured Desulfobacteraceae bacterium
GAAGGCACGGCATAATACCGCATGAACTGCTGCTTCACCAGGTGCGAGTTGGTCATGATGACCCTGCAGCCGCCGGGTGAAAACATCTTCCTTTCCAGGTAGATCAGGGCGAGTCTCCTCGGGGTGACCGACTTGAACCGCCGCATGACGGGACCGGGATAGCGATGTTCGAGGTGCACCGGCACGATCCCGTCCGAGGCGCGGTAAATGTCTTGAAACAGGCCTCTTTCCATGCTGTGGATGATATCCATGCCCGCCCGCTTCAGTTGTCTTTTCGCGAAGAGCGCAAATGAAAGATTCCGGACGGGAAGGCTCAGGGGGAAGATGGCAACCTGGTGGAAAACGATGCCCGGATCCTCCTGCCAGCGGTTGGCATACACGTGGACCGCATGACCCGCCCGCTTCAGTTGCCGGGCCAGATGAACCGTGTAGCGTTCCATGCCGCCGGCATGGGGCGTATATCGTTTGCACACGAGCGCTATTTTCAGATTCTGTTTCATCCGTGCGTCATACCTGAAAAATCAGGCGCGGTTGTCAACCGATGCCCATCCGGCGATGAACTGACTGCGAAAGGACAAACCAAGGCCGCAAGACCTCTGAAAAACGACCACCTTTGTTTAAAACTAATGATGACAATTCCCGCCGGGGCATGATCAGCGGAGGGATATATCTCATATTTCCAGAACCATGATTGAAGCCTGAGCGGTCTGCTACAACTTGTGCAGGTATCGGGCAAACGCCCGGCCTTTCCACAGAATCACCGTTTTTCTGCGAAACGGGTGTTCGTAACAGATCCCCTCTTCTTTCGGAAGTACTTTGGAACGGGTATAACTGACAATCATACCGTCCGGGTGGTCCTTCAGGAACCTTTCCACATCATGGCTGCTTCTGACCACGACGAGCGGTTTTTTCAGCCGGCCCGCGAACTGATACTGCCCGTAGTACTTGCCGAAATGGCCAATGGCAATCCCTTCCGCCTGGTTCCGGCTGATGATCCGGGAAACGTCGCTCAAATCATACCTCGCCTTCAGGAGGGCCTGCCCGCTGAAAAGAACCAGGCAGACAAAAACAACGATGCTCAAGGCCACGGCCCGCACGCCTGTTTCCACAGACCTGAACCTTGAAAGGGCAAAATAAAGTCCCATCGCCAGCGTCCCGAGGGATAATACCACGGCCGGCAGAAAAGGCATAGGCCCGATGTCAGGCCGAAGCCCTGTGAGGGACATCACAAGAAATGCCGCCCCCATGAGCACATAGGCGATCCCGACCGGAAGGAATCTTTGTGATGACGGCTGTTCCCTGCCCGATGACAGGCCTTTTGCGAACAGCAGGATAACCGCAGGCATGTCCGGAAGCAGGTAATGAAACTGCTTGCCGCTGATCACCGAAAAAATAATAAACGCGGACACAAACCAGACCATGCAGAACCGTTTTCCGCGGTCACTCACCGAGCCCAGTCCTTTCCAGGAGAAACTTACCAGGCACCACGGAAAAAATATCAGCGGCAGGATCGGGACATACCACCAGAATGGACGGTGATGGGCAAAGGAGGAAACCATCCGATGGGCGGTCTGTCCCCAGAAGATGGCCTCGCTGTAGGCCTTTCCTCCCTCTCGGGCAGCAGGTATGGCCCAGGCGAGCGCAATACCTGTGCCGCACAAAACGGCCGTGAGGACCCAAACGTACCAGGCGGCGTCTTTCCTCCGACCCGTGTCCCACCAGAAGGCGAACAGGGCTGCGGGCAGGACATGTACCAGAACGACAGGCCCTTTGGTCAATATCCCGCCGCCGGTTCCAGCGGCAATCATCATCCACGATGTCCACTGCCGTTTGCGGACTCCGGTCAGCACACCCAGAAGCCCTGCGAGCACCCATACGGAGAGGACCATGTCAAACATGACCAGTCCGGACCACATGGTCCAGATAAGTGTGGACGAGAGGATGATGCAGGCGTGAACCGCTGTCTTTTTCTCCTCCGGCCACAACTCACGGGCGATTCGACAGACCAGCACGAGATTGATCATGGCGGCGAAGAGCGGAACAACCCGGGGGATGAACTTGCTGACTCCGAACAGATACCAGCCCGCCTGGATCAGCCAGAACAGCATGGGCGGCTTGTGGCTGTAAGGCTGCCCGTTTAACAGGGGAACAAGAAAAGAATGGTTCGTCCACATTTCCCAGGCCACGGACACGTACCGGGTTTCATCAATGGGGATGAGCGGCAGGAAAACGACAAGGCATCCCCCGGCAGACAGGATGACAAACCAGGCGAAGCGGATGTCCTTAAGCCGGGTCATGGGTTTTTTCCCTGTGGATGAAATACAGGTTTCTCAGATAAACAAACACGCCGAATGACTGCCCCAGGATAAACACCGGATCGCGCCGATAGATCGCATAGGCCAGGAGCAAAGCACCGCCTGCCAGACTGAAATACCAGAATATAACGGGAATCGTACTTTTCTTTCTTTTTTCCGTTGCGATCCACTGGACCAGGAACCGCATGCTGAAAGAAGCCTGGCCCAGAAAACCCACGGCCAACCACACTGTTTCTCTGTTCATAATTCCAATCCTGTTTAATTTTCCGAGCTTCTCTATATTTCTTCAACTTCAACTGTTTTCATTCGTTTCTTTATCCATGCGACTCCGAACAGATCCACAATGCCGACCCACAACCTGTCCCAGGTACCGTAATGCGACAACCCGTGTTGACGGGGCAGGTGATTCACTTCAATAGAGACCACCCTTCCCCCCAGCCCCTGGATGAGGGCGGGCAGAAAGCGGTGCATGTGATCAAAAAAGGGCAGGGCCAAAAAGGTCTCGCGGTAAAATGCCTTCAGACCGCAGCCGGTGTCCGGGGTGGCATCTTTCAGGATCAGGCGCCTGGCCCCGTTGGCCACCCTGGAAGAAATCCGGCGCCACAGTCTGTCCCGTCTCTTTCTTCGGTATCCTGTAACCAGTTGCAGATTTTCATCCGCACCGGCCTTCAAACGGAAAACAATTTCCGGAATATCGGCAGGATCGTTCTGGCCATCACCGTCCAGTGTGACGATGATATCTCCCCGGGCAGCACACACACCTGTGTGTATAGCCGTGCTCTGTCCGCAGTTCATCCGGTGCTGCAGGATACGGAGCATGGGAAGGTCCGCCCGGATCTGTTTCAGGACTTCAGCAGTGTTGTCTTGGCTGCCATCATCCACAACGACCAGTTCGAAATCCATGCCCATGGCTGTCATTGACTCCCGGATGCAGGAAATCAATCCGCCGATGTTTTCCGATTCATTGTGAACAGGTATGACGATCGATATGCTCTTCATTTACATGTTTCCCGCGTTTGATGCGTAATACCCGGGATTCCCGTTTCCGTGCGCACGCCCGTGATTCAGGCCGGAGGTAAAATTTGCTGCAAAGCCCCCAAATTTGACAGGCCGGCGAAAACCCGATAATCTCACACACCTCTTCCCGCCACCCTGAAGATAGCGGAAGAACACTTTTTCAGCAGGTTGCAAAAGTACGAATGGCACACAATACCAGACTGCTGACCCTGGTTTCAATAGCCACGGTCTGTATCACTCTTGCCTGTTCCGCAATTCTGGCGTACCAGCGGGGATTGACCAGTACGCTGGAGGGAGAATCCGCCCAGACCGCGAGGGAGTTCCTGAAAACCGGAGATTTTTCCGTCAACCATCTGAACGGGCAGGAAGACTATGACAAACCCCCGCTCTTTTACTGGATGATTGCATCCTTTTCCCTGATTTCCCACTCCGTGAATGAGCTGACCAGCAGACTGCCTTCCCTTGTGAGCGCCCTGGTGATCATAATCCTTTTCCCCCTGATTGACCAGAAGAAAGAGGCCCGGCATATCGCTGTGATTGCCTCAGCCATGTTTATCGCCTGTCCCAAGGTCTTCTGGATGTCCCAGACCGCAAGGATCGACATGGTCCTGACGCTGTTCTGTTTTTCCGCCATTGTTTTTTTTATCCTCTACCGGCACGAAACCGGCAGAAACAAAAAAGCTGTCTACCACTATCTGTTTTTTGTCGCATCCGCCCTGGGGGTCATGGCCAAAGGGCCTGTCGGCATGATCATCCCGTGGGTTCCCGTGTTCCTTTTCCTTCTGATCAAAAGAGAGTTTCAGGAGATAAAGGCGTTTTTCCTCGGGAAAGGCCTCCTTATTTTCGTTCTCATCGCCCTGCCGTGGTTTGTCGTGGCCTCCATCAAAACGGATGGCCGTTTTTTCAACCAGTTTATCCTGAATGAAAATCTTTCCAGGTTCAGCGACCTGCTCCGCACGCATGGGGCCACAAAATTCAATCACCAGCCGGCCCTCCGCTACATTCCGTATTTCATGTTCGGGTTCTTTCC
>CAYTJI010000199.1:0-4359 GCA_964438065.1 uncultured Desulfobacteraceae bacterium
GGGTTTCGAGATTTTTGACAACACAAAACTGGGAATGACAGAGTTTGTCCAGAACGTAAATTACCAGAGAGCGCTCCAGGGCGAACTCTCACGCACGATAAACGGCCTGGACGAGGTGGAGAGTTCGAGAGTCCATATCGTGATGCCGGCGAAATCCCTTTTTATTGAAGATGAAGAACAACCGACCGCATCTGTTGTGCTGAAGCTTCGCAGGGGTCGACGGTTGAGCGATGATCAGATCCGGGGCATTGTCCATCTGGTCTCCTCCAGCATTTCTCAGCTGACTCCGGAGAATGTTACCGTGATTGACAACCTGGGTAAAATGCTGGCCGGCTCGGAGGAGAAGTCCGCAACTGCAAAGGTCAGCTCGGATCAGTTGGAATATCAGGACAAGGTTGAAAGGGGCCTTGAAAAACGTGTGGAAAGCATGCTGGAAAAGGTTCTGGGACCCGGGAAAGCAATCGCGAGGATATCGTGTGTGTTCGATTTCAGCCGTCACGAAAAAACAGAGGAGATTTTTGATCCGAATGGAAAGGTTGTGCGAAGCGAACAGGTCCGCAAGACGATTTCCAGCAAGGCCGAGCCGGGAGCAAGCGGTGTGCCCGGGGTAGCCAGCAACATTGCGTCCAAAAAGGTGGAGACGACCGAACCGGAACCAAACCCTCCCGAAAAACCCGAGTACCAGAGGCAGGACAGGACGGTGAACTATGAAATCGGAAAGATCACCAGCCACACGGTTGAACCGCTCGGAAGGATTGAGAAGTTATCCGTAGCCGTCGTCATAGACGGGATACGCAAGCTGGTCAAAGGAGAAGACGACGGTGAAGAATGGAAATATATTCCGAGAACCGATGAGGAGATGAAGAAGATTGAAGGGATTGTAAAGAGATCCGTTAATTTTGACGCCGAAAGGGGAGACAAGATAGAAGTGGTAAATCTTCCCTTTGAACCTACAGAGCCTGTTTCTGAAAACGAAGAACCTGTGGAAAACGGATGGCTGTCGAAGATGGAGGCGCATAAGGGATATTTCCGTTACGCATTTCTCGCCCTCTTCCTGATTTTCGCGTTTCTTTTCGTTGTCCGGCCTCTGGTCCGGTGGTTGACAGCGAATCCGTCCGGGGGGGCTGAAATACTGAAGCAGCTTCCCATGACTGTGGAAGAAATCGAAAGAGGTTATGGTGAAAACACCAGAAGCCTTCCATACAGGGATCGCGCGCTTGCGATGCTGACGGGAGAAGAGGAAAACACTCTGGATGTTGCACGCGAATGGCTCGCGGAAAAATAAGTAATGTCCATCCAGAAATGAGGATTTTTGGCCGAAATCAAGGCGTGCGAAAAAATAACCGCCCCGGTGAAATGGAAACACAACGGCATTTCACGGGACAGGCAGGCATATGGTTGATATTCCGAGGATTATTTTTTCGCGCAACGCGGATATCGGGCAAAAGGGTTATTTATGGATGGGCACTAAGTAAGGAAAATGGATCCAAAAAAATTACCGGGGCCTTTAAAAGTAGCGATACTGATTAAATCCGTAGGCGAAGAGGCCGCTCAGAAAATTCTGAAATCCATGAACGACAGCGAAAGAGAGCTGATCAGAAGGCATATGTCTCAACTTGGAGAGATATCACCTGATCTGGTGGAAAAAATCGCAAAAGATTTTACCGAAAAAGCTGAGCAAAAAAAGGCCATTAAAACGGAAGAAAAGGGCGCTGCGGGAATCGGTGTAAAACAAATTCCCGACGGTTTGTCAGCAGGGGCGTCAAACTTGTCTGCAATAAAATCCATGGATCCGGAAAGCCTTACGAAAATGATTAAAGATGAATATCCACAGACCATTGCCGTAATTCTTGCCAATCTTTCTCCTGATATCGCGAGCAAAGTCCTGTCCATGCTGCCGGATGAGATTAAAACCGAGGTGGCGATCAGGATTGCCAGGTTGAACAAGGTCGTATCGGGAATGCTCGAAGAGATTGATGTTACCCTGTCCGAGCTGGCGTCAAAAAAAGATTCTCCCAAAATTGAAGAAGCGGGAGGGGTAAAACGTCTGGCTGATATACTGAATCAAATCGATCAAGAGTCATCCGATTTAATTCTGGACGAGATAGAGGAGCGAGACCCTGAACTGGCGACACAAACCAAGCAGGGGATGTTCGTTTTTGAAGACCTTGTACTGGTGGATGACAGAGGTCTCCAGAAGATATTGAGAAGTGTTGAAACAAAAGATCTTGCCGTTGCGATGAAGGGTGCGACTGAAGCGGTAAAAGAAAAGATTTTCAAGAATATGTCCGAACGAGCCGGCGAAATGGTGGCCGATGAAATAGAAACCATCGGTTCAATCCGAATGAAAGAAGTTGAAAGGGCCCAGCAGATGATAACAAAAATAATCCGGGATTTACACCAAAGAAATGAAATTATTATTGCCGGCCGTGGAGGGGAAGAACTTGTTGCATAAGTTTGGCAGAAAAACGTTTCCAAATCAGGATGAGCCGATAACACCCTATTGTTTCCCTGATGTGACTCTGAACTGCCCCGTTAAAGCCGGCGCCGCGGCTGATAACGGTGTGTTCAGCCGCATTTGCTTCGACGAATCCGGCAAGTTGCTTCAGCAGAGTCGTCCGTCGGATCCGGGCAGGCATAAAAAGGTGAAAGATGGTGAAGAGAAAATACAGGAAGATGCCTATAGACAGGGGTTTGAAAGAGGAGAAAGACACGGGCTGAAATCAGTTGAAAAAAGGATGGAGCCCTTTTTGAAGAGCCTTAAACAATCCATTGTTGAATTGGAAACAGCAAAAAAAGAACTGCTGCTGAGAACGGAGCGAGAGGCGGTTGAACTGGCCTTGGCCATTGCGAAAAAGATTGTATGTCATGAGGTCAGCGTGAATCAGGAAGTTGTTTTAAATGTTTTAAAAAGAGCATTGAAGCAAACTGATAATTACAAAAAAATAATTATTAAAGTCTCCCCGAAAGACCTCCGGTTCTTAAAGCAAGGCAGCCCGCAAATCTCCGGTTTCGCGGAAGATCTTGAGGAGGTAATAGAAGAAGACAAATCGATTATGAACGGCGGCTGTGTTATCGAAACAAATCTTGGGGAAATCGATGCGAGGATCGAAAAACAGCTTCAGACAGTGGAAGAAGCCTTCAGAGCGGAGATAGAAAAACAGACAGTGGGAGATTGAAACCGTATATGGAACTTGCTGTAGATCTATCAAAATACCACAAAATTTTAAATGGATTAGATCCCATAAGGACAAATGGAACCGTTACGAAAGTGGTGGGTCTGGTTGCCGAGGCCCGGGGGATATCGCCAAGGCTGGGAAATATCTGCGACGTGTATCCAAAGGGGGGGCTGCCTGCGATAAAGGCTGAAATATCCGGTTTCAGGGACGATAAAGCCCTTCTCATGCCCCTTGAGGACCCCAGGGGGCTCGGCCCTGGAAGCCGAGTCGTTGCCGGGGACGAGAGGGCCCAGATCGCTGTGGGAGAAAATCTTTTGGGTCGGATCATCGACGGCTTGGGAAACCCCATTGATGATAAAGGACCGATTCCCGCTGAAACAGAGTACCCCTTGTACACAAAGCCGCTCAATCCCTTACTGAGAAAACGTATTACAAAGCCGCTTGACATGGGAATTCGGGCGATTAACGGTCTGCTGACCATTGGATGCGGGCAGAGGGTCGGTATTTTTTCAGGTTCCGGGGTCGGAAAAAGTGTACTGCTGGGAATGATCGCCCGAAACACAAACGCAGACATCAATGTCATCGCACTGATTGGTGAACGTGGCCGGGAAGTAAATGATTTCATAGAAAAAGAACTTGGAGAAAGCGGCTTGAAGCGGTCGGTGGTCGTTGTCGCCACCTCGGATCATCTGCCCCTGATCCGTATGAGAGGGGCGTTCATTGCAACTGCCATCGCAGAATACTTTCGTGATCGGGGCATGCAGGTGATTTTGATGATGGATTCTGTCACCCGGTTCGCAATGGCACAGAGAGAAGTAGGGCTGGCACTCGGTGAACCTCCGACGACAAAAGGGTATACCCCTTCCGTATTCACACTTCTACCCAAACTGCTGGAGCGCGCAGGGACATCATCAGGGAATGGTTCTGTAACCGGTCTCTACACGGTATTGGTCGAAGGCGATGACATGAACGAACCTGTGGCCGATGCAGTGAGGTCAATTCTTGACGGCCATATTGTTTTAAGTAGAGAAATCGCCGTCCAAAACCACTATCCCGCCATTGACGTATTAAGCAGTACCAGCCGGGTTATGAATGAAGTCACGACGCTGAAGCACAGGGAAAATGCAAACCGGTTCAAGAAAATACTGGCGGTTTATAAAAAATCTGAAGACCTGATAAA
>CAYTJI010000200.1:0-4358 GCA_964438065.1 uncultured Desulfobacteraceae bacterium
CGGTACGCCGCACCTGTCTGCGTGCCTGTCTGTCCCGTCCGGACGGCAGACAGGCGACGCACAGGCAAGCAGGTGATTCCGCGGATTGACGCAGGGATTGCGCAAAAAGGCCGTTTATAGATGGAAACTGATTATGTCTGAATGATGCTTTCCATTGATATATTGCTGATTTTGTCATAAAAGGTCAGACGGTTTTCCAATGGCCTCATCTCAGAATTCCCGGCCGGGACCGTCTCCGGCCGGATATTGATTTTCGGGTGACAGGCCCTCACGCCGGGTACGCTGTCAGCAGGTTCCTCTGAATGATGAAAACAAGAAAAGAAGCCACCTTTGAGCAGGGTCCGATACGGCCGCCCAGCGAGGCGAGAAGCCTGCCGATTCGGTTCACCAGAAACTGCCCATGGAATCAGTGCCTGTTCTGCAGGACCTATAAAAAGAAAAAGTTTTCCGTGAGAACGGTAGACGAGATCAAACAGGATATCCTGACCGTGGCAGACATTGTTGATGAAATCAGGGGGATTTCTGAAGAGTGCGGGTCCGGTGGCCGTGTGGACAATCAAGTGATCAGCCGTATTTTCGGGACATCCGGTTTCAGCGACAGTTTTCGAAGCGTTGCCATGTGGATGTATTACGGCACGGGGGCCTGTTTTTTGCAGGATGCCGATAACTTCATCATGGAGCGTGCGGATCTTGTTGAAGTTCTGGAGTTTCTCAGGGAAAATCTTCCCGGGATCAGCCGTATCACCAGCTATTCCAGGTCGCGAACCGTGATTCGAAAATCTGTCGTTTCACTGGAGATGATTCGAAAAGCCGGGTTGAACAGGGTCCATATCGGGCTTGAAAGCGGATATGACCCCCTGCTAAAATTCATCAGGAAAGGCGTGACCGCCGATCAGCATGTCGAGGCGGGCAACAAACTCCGCCTGGCGGGGATAGAGGTGTCCGAATATGTGATGCCCGGTCTTGGCGGGCGGGAAATGTGGCGAGAGCATGCAGTTGAAACGGCCCGTGTACTGAATCGGATTAATCCGCATTTCATCCGATTACGAAGCCTGAGGGTGCTTCCCTCCGTCCCATTGTATGCCGGAATGAAAGAGGGGCGTTTCACCGTTCAGACGGATGACATGGTCGTGGAAGAGATCAAGCTGTTTCTACAGAATCTGGACGGAATTACCAGCACAATAACCAGTGATCACATCACCAATTTGCTGGAGGAAATCACCGGGAAGCTGCCGGAGGACAGGGAGAAAATGCTCGACGTGATTCACAAATATCAGTGCCTTTCCGATTCTGAACGGTTGATTTACCGGGTTGGACGGCGGGGTGGGGCATACCGCTCGACGGATGACTTGTACAGGGACCCGGCAACGAAGGCTAAAATCCGGAATCTCATTCATGACATTGAAGCCGAAAAGGGACGATCAGGGCTGGAAAAATTTATAACAGACATGGCGGACCGGTATATCTGATGGGACACTACCCTCTTTTTTTGGAGATGGCAGACAAGGCCGCGCTGGTTGTAGGTGGAGGTGCTGTTGCTGAGAGAAAAGTCCGTTCCCTCCTGCAATACGGCGCGTCAATCCGTATCGTAAGCAGAGATCTGACCGATGGACTGAAAGATCTGCTTGAGACCGGAAGGATTTCTTTTGCAGGTGAAACGTTTGTTGAAAATCATCTGGAAGGATTAACCCTTGTTTTTGCCGCGACGGATGACAGGCAATTAAACCATGAAATCAGCATAAAAGCCAGGGAGCGGGGCGTGTTGGTCAACGCAGTCGATCAGCCGGAGGATTGCACGTTCATTGTTCCCTCGATCGTGCGCAGAGGGGATCTGACCATTGCTGTTTCAACTTCAGGCAAGAGTCCGGCTCTTGCAAAGCGGGTCAGGAAACAGCTGGAATCTCAGTTTGGGAAGGAGTATGCGATTTTTCTGGATTTTCTCGGCCGATTGCGCGGCCGTGTGATTTCATTGGGGCTTTCATCGGAGGAGAACAGCAGAATATTCAATGGGGTTGTCAATTCGGATGTTCTGAAACTGCTTGCCGAAAACAGGCTGGCGGAAGCGGCCGGCGTGCTTGCCGGAATTCTTCCGGAAGACTTGGTGATTGAGGATATCCTGTCCGATTTCAAGAACATCTGGGGAGAATAATGTCCTTGTTCTGGTTTTATATGGCGCTTGCACTCGAGCTGCTTGCAACAGGCGGATTTATCGTCTATCTGATCAAGCAGGAAAACCGGATTTTCAGGTATGCCTACCGGATTCTTGTGGCTGGATTTATCTGCCTGACAATTATGTTCGGTTGCCGGTATTACGCACTCGGAGCACCCCCTGTTCTGGGGCTCAAGTCCGCGCTGAGCTTCTTCTCGTGGAGCATGATCGGGGCCTACCTGGTGCTGCAGGTAAAATTCAAACTCAGGGTTCTGGGTTCATTTATCGCGCCGTTTTCCGCCTTTCTGCTCCTGATCTCCTCGACCCTTCACGGTCTCACGGGCCCCGTGGGTCCGAAGTTCAAGAGTCTGTGGCTGGCGTGCCATATCGGAACCGCTTTTATGGGAAACGGGTTGTTTGCCATTACCTTTTTGGTTGCCATCATGTACCTGATCCTGGAGCATTCGATCAAGAAAAAGAAACTCGGATCTTTCTACAACAGGCTTCCGTCTCTGGCAACGCTGGATGCCATTAACCACTATACACTGATGTACGGGTTCGTTTTTCTTACTTTTGGAATGATTACCGGATCCATTTACGCGCAGTTGTCAGTCGGGACGTACTGGCAATGGGATCCCAAGGAAATTTGGTCTTTTATTACCTGGCTCTGTTATGCGGCGCTTATCCACCAGAGGCTGACGGTCGGGTGGCGCGGTCGCAGAGCCGCCCTGATGTCGATTTTCTGTTTCGTTATATTAATATTCACTTTTCTGGGGGCCAGTTTCTGGCTGGGTGGATACCACAGTTTTGACAATCTGGGGGTAAGGAAGGGGTTTTGACAATAATTATCAGCATAGGTATGAACCATGAGACGGCTCCCGTGGAGATGAGGGAACGCCTTTCCGCTGAACCGGACCATACGGTCAGGGCCCTGGCCTTTATGCGGGAATTGTCCTGTATCAGTGAGGGATTCTTTCTTTCCACGTGCAACAGGGTGGAGGCCCTGGTGGTTACGGAAGACGGGGACCGGGCGAAAAAATCCATAATTTCCATCATGTCCAGACTGGGAAACATCCCGGAAAGCCGGTTTACATCCAATCTTTACGTGTTCGAGGGCGACGAAGCGATCAGACATATTTTCAGGGTGTCATCGAGCCTGGACTCCATGGTTGTCGGGGAACCCCAGATCCTGGGACAGATAAAAAGCGCTTATGCCGAGGCTGCTCGGCACAAAATATCCGGTGTTATCATCAACCGGATGATGCACCGGGCCTTTCATGTGGCAAAGCGTGTGAGGACGGAAACAGCGGTCAGTGAGGCCGCGGTTTCCATCAGCTATGCGGCTGTCGAACTGGCCAAAAAGATATTCCATGTCCTGGATGAAAAAAAGGTGCTGCTCCTGGGAGCAGGAGAGATGGCCGAACTGGCGGCCAGGCATCTTCTGTCAAACGGCGTAGGTTCCATGGTGGTTGCGAACCGCACCTTTGAACGGGCGGTTGAAGTGGCGGAGAAATTCAGGGCAAGGCCGGTTTCCTTTGAGGAACTCGTTGCTCAACTGGAAGAGGTGGATATTGTGGTGGCTTCCACTGCCTCCCGGGAATGCGTTATCCGATATGATATGGTCAAAAGCTGTTTGAGAAAAAGGCGCAACCGGCCCCTCTTTTTTATTGACATTGCTGTGCCGAGAGATGTTGAGTCTGAGGTGAATAACTTGGATAATGTCTATGTTTATGATATTGATGATCTCAAAGGGATTATCCATATGAACATGGCGCAGCGGCGGCAGGAAGCGGTAAAGGCGGAACGGATTGTCCAGGAGGAAGTCGTCAAATTTCACAAGTGGCTGAAAACGCTCGCAGTCGTGCCGACAATTGTTTCCCTGCGGGAAAAGGCCGAATGCATTGTTCAGTCGGAGCTGAAAAAAACTGGGTCCATTCTCGCGGAGTTGACCCCGCAACAGAAGGAAAGGGTGGAGGTGCTGACGCGATCGGTTGCCGAGAAAATCCTGAGCGATCCGATTTCGTTCCTGAAGAGAAAAGCGGACAGGCCCAGCCTGAACAGTTATCTGGACACGGCAAAGAAGCTGTTCAGCCTGGACAGGGAATAATTGAGACCTTTGAAAAACTACCACTTTTGCACCAACTCGGCGTCAGACTCAAATTATAATCCTCGAAATATTCAATATATTCCTGCGGTTATAATTTTCGCC
>CAYTJI010000201.1:0-4356 GCA_964438065.1 uncultured Desulfobacteraceae bacterium
GCTGCGTCGCAGAAGATCTGCGATCTCCTCGTCTCCCGGCATGATCCCCTGTCGGCCATCCACCATGAAGATGACTCTGTCGGATTCTTCAAGTGCTGTTCTCACCTGGCCACGAACCTTTTCCAGCAGAAGATCATGTCCCGTGTCATCAAACCCGCCCGTATCCACAAGGATAAAAGGATGCCCCTCAAAATTCATAGAGGCCTCAAGCCGGTCTCTGGTCACCCCCGGGATATCGTCCACCAGTGCGTCCCTGGATTTTGACAGACGGTTGAATAAAGTTGACTTGCCCACATTGGGTCTTCCGATGATAACGACAACAGGAGGCATACGACCCTTTTCCGGTTTCTGGTAAAAAAGTGAAAATCCCCGGGGAAACACCCGGTGCTTCCGTTTTCATCATAATCGTTTTATGTAAGGCGTCAAGGTGAATCCCGCCAAGCAGGACCCCTGAACGGCCCTGCATCCGCCGGGTTGTCAGCCCGATGCATGATCCCCGGACCGGTCGTTTTGCAAAGGCCGGTTCTTCATTATGACTTGACTAAAGACCGGAATGGATATAATTTTTCACGGGGTTTTGGTAACATCACGGCATAGACGGGACGGTCGTTTCGAGATGCTGCAGGCCCTGGCTCTAACATCTAACGGATACAGCCTTTTTCAATTATGCCAGCCAAATACATCATTGTTACCGGCGGGGTCCTGTCCGGACTGGGAAAAGGAATCGCCGCCGCGTCCATCGGACATCTCCTTTCTTCAAGACTGAAAATCATTCCCATCAAGTGTGATGGTTATCTCAACGTGGATCCCGGAACCATGAATCCGTTTGAACATGGGGAAGTCTTTGTTCTTGACGACGGTGGAGAGGTGGACATGGACTTCGGTCATTATGAGCGTTTTCTGGGTGTCACGTGCAGATCCAAGTGGAATCTGACCATGGGCAAGGTGTTCGACATGGTTCGGCAAAAGGAACGGCGTGGAGACTATCTGGGAAAAACCGTTCAGTATATCCCGCATGTGACGAATGTCATAAAAAGCCACATCTTTCAAACCGTCCGGGAAGAAAAGCCGGATCTGGTGATTGTGGAAATCGGCGGAACCGTGGGCGATATTGAAAACGAACTTTTCCTGGAGTCCGTGCGGCAAATGAGAGACGATGTGGGCAGGGAAAATATCCTCTACATCCACCTGACCTATGTACCGATTCCCTATGGCGTCAATGAACAGAAATCAAAGCCGACCCAGCAGAGCGTGAACCTGCTCATGCAGCGTGGCATCTTTCCGGATATTATCATCGGCCGGTGCCCCCAGTTCCTGTCAAAAGAAATTAAGGCCAAAATTTCCAGTTTCTGCAATGTGCAGCCCAATGCGGTGATAACCGGTCTGGATGTCGAGGATATTTATGAAATTCCCGTAATTTTTGAAGAGGAAGGGCTGCCGGAAATTATTCACAAAAAGCTCAATATCTACAGCCCGCCCGATCTGAGAAAATGGAAAAGGCTGATAGACAACATCCGCAATCCCGAAAAAGAAATTACCATTGCCATGTGCGGGAAGTACACCAAGCTGGAGGACTCTTACGCCTCGATCATTGAGTCTTTCAACCACTGCTCCGCACACCTGTGCTGCAAGATCCGTCTCAAATGGGTGGAAACCACCGGCCTGACAGACACATCCTTTCTGGACGAAATAGATGGTGTCGTCATTCCAGGGGGGTTTGGGTCCCGGGGCACGGAAGGGAAAATCGAAATCATTCGTGCCGTAAGGGAGCGGGACATCCCTTTCCTGGGACTTTGCCTGGGGCTTCAGCTTGCCGTTATCGAATTTGCCAGAAATATCTGTAAACTCGAAGGGGCAAACTCCACTGAAATGGATCCGGAAACTCCCCATCCGGTCATCGACATCCTGCCGGAGCAGAAAGACGTCCATGAAAAGGGTGGAACCATGAGACTTGGGGCATATACCGCTGTTCTGAAGCCCAACACGCGGGTGCGCACCCTTTATAACGCGGAAGAGGTCTCTGAAAGACACCGGCACCGGTATGAGGTAAACCCCGAATACCACGCCGTAATAACCCAACACGGAATGGTTTTTTCCGGGGCATCCCGGGATGGCAGGCTGGTCGAATTTATTGAACTGCCAAATCTGAGATACTTCGTCGCGACCCAGGCCCACCCGGAACTGAAATCAAGGATGGACGCTCCCGCCCCGCTTTTTTACGGCTTTGTCAAGGCCTGTCTGGGGAAAGATTAAATTTGAAACAGACTTTTCCTGAAAAGGGCTCCGGACCATTTCGTCTCATATTTCAACTGACTCGCATTACTGAGGATTGAAGATTAATGAAAAAAAGATACCGGGTCCTCTTTCTCGGGCTTTCAGGGGATGAACAGACGTTCCGCTCCCGGATGATTTATCTGGGGGCCCCTGAGGAAAAAGTGGATATGATGATCAGCCGTTCGCCCCTGATCCTGAAGCAAGGCCTGAGTCTGGAATTTTCATTAAGATACGCAAATGCCGTTGAGGATGCCGGCGGAATTGTGGAAATCCTGGAATACGTGGAAAATGGGGATCCCATAGGACACGCCATTTCCGTTGCGTCCTTCAAAGATTTTACCATGTGTCCCGAATGCGGGCTGAAACAGCGGAAAAGACACGTCTGTGTGAGGTGTGGCAATAAACTTCCGGGTACGGAGAGCGGACCGGGGTCGGAATATGTCTCAGGTAATTGACCTGAACGAAAGTCGCCTGCGGATAGCAGCCGGGCGCGGGTTCCGGAATTGGACGGCCCGCTTCAAGGAACCGTTCGGCATAACCACCCGGCTTTCCCATATCTCTTTGAAGACACTGTCTTTCCTGGCCCAGGGAAGAGACCGGGGGGCCTTTTATCTGTATGATCTGATAATGAATCTCAAAGGGCTGGGATCAGGCTTCGAGTTTAATGAACTGAGCCCCAAGGAAAAAATGTCCGTCATTGATCACTATCTGTTTCTTCTGGACCGGATTCGTTTTGAGTGTATGAAGAAGCTGGGATTGCTTGAAAGCTACCCGGGGGAAAATTTTGCTTTGGTGGAGCTGATCGTCCATTTCGAAAAACTCGCACCTGGTCTTCAGGCGGAAATCCCCATCCTCCGATCAGATCACCCCGGCCACAAAGCGTACACAAATATGACGACTTTTGACAAAGAAGTCTTCATCAGGAAAATGATCCCGAAGGTCCTGGCACAGATTGTGGATTATTCCACAACTTTATAAACCCTGTCGTTTTCCCGGACTCGTTCCTTCACCTTCAGCCCCACCAGATCCCCCACTCCGGCCTCGTCCACGGGCTGATTATCCTTTTCCATGCTGGTCACCTGTTCCGTAAAATCCGTTGTGTGACCTTTGTACCGCAACAAGTCGCCTTTCTTTATGGTGCCGTTTGTCACCTCCAGCGCGGCGACACCGGGTTTGGCAAAAAATTTGACAACAACCGCAACCTGTTCCTCTGTCATCGCTGAACCTCCTGAAAAATTCCGAGTCCGTTTTTCCTTTATGCCTGATCAAAGGCGTTCAATCTCCTTCTCCAGATAGACCTGTTTGCCGCATCTTGTCAAGACAACTGATTGTTCCAGCAAAAACGGCGCGAATACCGGTTTCCCGATCAGCATCGGGAGTCTTGGAAAGCGGGATGCTCTTGCGGATCACATGTTGCAAACTGCCGATCAAAGTGTATAATGGATCTGCAGGGCCGTCACGTCTATCCGGAAGGAGTGAACGTGTCATGGATCCGAATAAGCCTACAATCCAATAAGAGGGATCCGCGGATGAGCCATACTCCCCCGGAGGACAGAACGCCTTTTCCTCCGGAAATAAAATTTGCCATGGATAAAATAAAAGAGGCCGGACCGGTTGAGGCACTTTACCCCTGGCCGGACATGGAAGTGGGCGACTCCGTACTGTTCCAGGCCGATAAAGGGGAGTCCATTCGCGTACTCAAAAACCGAATTGGTGACAATGCCTGTCATTATGGAAAAATGTCCGGGAAAAAATTCGAAGCCAGACTGGTGCCGGGGAAAAACGCGTTCAGGGTCTGGCGGACGGCCTGATGCCGGCAATCGGTTCTTTGGTTGCAAGGCCTTCTAACACAGGAACGCTACGAACGAATTAGTGCCTATTCATAAATGAAATTCGGGCCTTGGTGGGTTTCCGATCCATAAATGCGAATTTTTGCGCAAGATCCAGGAAATCAAGGGATTATGCGGATTGACGCCGGGATTGCGGAAAAAGGCCCTTTATGGATGGAAACGAATCTGCAATCCCGGATTTTCCCATAACTCGCTAATATTAAAAGCATAACTTCCTTTTTGAAAATAGTTT
>CAYTJI010000202.1:0-4323 GCA_964438065.1 uncultured Desulfobacteraceae bacterium
GATAATGCAGCGTGAATCATAGCGGATTGGGCCGCTCTTGTATAGTGAGACTTTTGAAAAACGACCACTTTTACACCAAACCGGCGCCTTCGACTTGATTCGCAGGAGTCAATGGGGTCAGCCCTTGATATGTGACATTTAGAGCGTCACGTTTGCAGAGATTTATGTAGGATGAAATGTCACATATCAAGGGCTGATCCCTATCCGCACGCAGGCGGCGGAAACCGAGGACCTCGCGTCAGAGGCCGAGTGCCGGCGGATGGCCGAGTGCATCTTCCGGCTGGTGCTTCACGCCTCTGAACGGGCGCGGGACGCCCGCCTGATCGTGTCTCTGGCCGGGGGCCGAAAGACCATGAGTTCCGACATTCAGAACGCTGCGGCCCATTTCGGGTGTCATGCCCTTGTCCATGTGATTCAGGACGAAAAATACGCCCGGGGCATGAGAAGGCTCGGGCCGGAAGATTTCACCCGACCGTTTTCCGGGGATCCCGCAGCGGCTGTTACTCCCTTGGTGGCCGGCCGTTATGAGCGGAACCCGGTGGTGGATTTGGCAGCGGACGTGCCCATCCGCGGCGCGGATTTCCCGGTCGAAATTCCGGCGGATGGTGAAGTGGCGCACATCTGCCCGGACGGGATGTCCCTTGTATTCGAGATGCGGGCCAGGCAGGACACCGCCGGCTTCCTCTACTGCAATTACACAAACCGGTTGATGCATGAAACATCGGGGACGAATTTTCTCGCCCTGTATAATCTTCCGCCGAAGATGATCGACCGGTTGAAGCGTTACCGGTTCGGGGTCGATCCCAAGAAAAAGGACAGGGAGCTTGCGTGGATCCGGAGACTGCCGAAAGCGGAGCTCCACTGCCATCTGGGCGGGATTGCGGATATGCGGGAAACAATTGAGATCGCGGCCGCAAACCATGACAGGCTGAACCGCTACCGGCAGGCCCTTGCTCCCTGGCTGGATGACTGGAAGCGCAGGCTGGACCGTGGCCGGGCGGGCCGGATCGATTTCAGGCGGATCAGAAAGGCTGTTCCCGGTGTGCCGCAGCCCATGTGTACGGCAGCCTTTGTCCTGCTCTTTGAAGACAGCCCGGACACGTTGGATGAACTTGTTTATGGCCCATTCCGGAACGAGGCCGATTTCTGCGCCGTCGGGTTTGAGGCCTACGAGGCCCTGGGGGATCTGCAGGGCTCAGGGCTTCTCCAGAGTGAAGAGAGCCTCCGGGCCGCCTGCCGGATCCTGAAACACAAGGCCGTTGCGCACAATGTCAGGCACCTGGAGATCCGTTCCTCCCCGGCCAACTATTGCCGGGGGGGCCTGGAGCCGCTTCAGGTGGCGCGGATTATCGACGACGAGCTTGCCTCCGGCGGGCCGCGGGATTACGCGCTGATATTCATTGCCAGCCGCCACGGAAAGATGAGCAAGGTGCATGAACACATCGAGCTTGCGCGGGACCTGACCGATAAGGACGGCAATGATTTTCCGAATTTCAGAGGGTTTGACCTTGCCGGGAATGAGAAGGCCGGAAGTGCCGCGCAGATGCGGGAAGCGTTTATGCCCATGATGGAAAAATGCCTTCATTTCACCATACACGCGGGGGAAACCGAAGATGTCCGCAGCATCTGGGAGGCCGTGTACCACCTGAATGCCGAGCGGATCGGCCACGGCCTGACCCTGAAGGACGACCCCGGTCTGCTTGAAAAGTTCAGGGACAGGAACATCGCCGTAGAAATGTGCCCCTCGAGCAACTTTCAGATCGTCGGGTTCAGGGATGCCTGGCTGCCCGCCACGGAGCGTCTTTCCACGTATCCGCTCAAACGGTATCTGGACAACGGGCTGCGGGTGACCGTGAACACGGACAACCCCGGCATTTCGAGAACGGATTTTACTTCGGAACTTCACCGGGCCGCACGGTTGACGCCCGGCGGGCTGAGTATGTGGGACATGCTTCTTCTTGTCCGGAACGGGTTCAAGGCCTCGTTTTCCCCCAGGGCCAGGCGGCAGGAAATGCTGCGGGACGCGGAGGCTGACATCATCCGTCAACTCCAGGAGGGAATGCTCTGACCATGGCGCGCAGTATCCATCTCATATTCAATCACACGTTCACCGCGCTTCAGCGGCAGGACGCGGTCGATTCACTCGGTGTGGACCGGATACAAGACATGCCCCCGGACCTGAAATCATTGTGGCGGAATATTCCGCCGGACCTGCCCCGGATCAGCGGTTACCTGGAGCCCGTGAAGGCGTGGCTCAAAGGCCGGGCAGAAAGAGGGGACTATGTTCTCATCCAGGGTGATTTCGGCGCGTGCCATATCATGGTGAATTTCGCACTGGCTCATGATCTGATCCCGGTCTATTCTACGACCGAACGGATAGCGGTGGAGGCGCACGGGGAGGACGGGACCGTCAAATTGACCCACCACTTCAAGCATCGCATTTTCAGGCGGTATGGACTATAACCATGGGATAAACATATTTTGGCCACAGACCCGCACGGACGGGCACGGACAGAGTTGTATGAAGGCGTGGATGAAGTGGTCATGGGGCAATTATCCCGGGAAACAGGGGTGTAAAAATGGCGAAAGTATTTCTATCATTCCTGGGCACGAGTAACTATGAGCCCTGTATCTATTACCGGGATGACTTTCAGTGTAAAAATGTCCGCTTTATTCAGGAAGCGACAACACGCCTTGCCTGCAAGGACTGGACTGATGCGGATCGTATCCTGATATTTACGACCCAAGATGCCTGCAGAAAAAACTGGGTCGATAACGGACATATCAGCACCAACACTGAAAATGGTATCGAAATGAAAGGGCTGAAGGAATGCCTTTCAGGCATTGGTTTGCCATGCCCGGTGAAGCGGGTGCATATCCCTGAAGGGAAAACCGAGGGTGAAATATGGGAAATATTCGATATTGTATTTGAGGAACTTGAAGAGGGCGACAAAATAACATTTGATATTACTCATGCATTCCGGTCAATTCCAATGCTGGCAATCATCATACTGAATTACGCGAAAGTGATGAAAAATGTAACCCTGGAAAGCGTTTATTATGGCGCGTTTGAAGTGCTCGGAACTCCTGCAGAGGTAAAACAGATGGACCTTGAAGATCGGTTGGCCCCTATCTTTGATCTCACGCCGTTTGTCCGGTTGATGGACTGGACCGTGGCCGTGGACCGTTTCGTCAAAGCCGGCGACGCCGGTCTGATCAATGCGCTGGCCCGGGGCGGACTGAAGCGGATCCTTTCTGAAAGCAAAGGAAAAGACAGGAATGCAGCCGCAATTCGGGATGTCGGGCAAACATTGGATTCCTTCTGTTCCGCAATGACAACCTGCCGAGAGCCGGAAATTAGTACAATTGCGGGAAAGTTAAAATCACTCATGCACCGGTGTGAGGACACGGACCTTCTGCCTCCTTTCAAACCGCTTTTCAGGATGCTGTTGGAGAACATCGAGCCATTCAGGGGGGAGGACTTTTCGGATGGGGTCACGGCAGCGGCGTGGTGCCTGGAGCATAATCTCGTTCAGCAAAGTGCGACAATTCTTCGGGAAGCCGTGATTACACGTCTTGTATCGCTTCTGGGAAGGGATTTTAATAATCCCGAAGAGAGAAAAATCGCGGCTGAGAGTATTAACATCGCTTATGACCAAATGTTTGTGAAAAAACCGGAAGGAAGTGGTTGGGACGATGTGGCGGAAAGGGTTGAAGCGTATGTTCGTGTTTGCGAGAGGAACCGCGACCTTGTCAAATGCTGGAGGCCTTTGACCCAACTCAGAAACGACTTGAACCATGCCGGATATGTGGAAGACAGAAAGAAACCGGGTACTTTCGCAAATAAACTGCCCGGCATAATTGACAGACTGAGAAGAGAATGTTCGCCCTCTTGAGATAATTGCTTGTCTTGAGTATGACGGTTTTCGAATTTCCGGTTCCGGTGGGTGGGCGGCCTCCTGGAGCAACCGGATGGGGTACTATCGAGAAATGTCAATGAAAATAGGGTGTTGTGTCGGAAACTGCCGCATTGGACGGTCAGAGTATCCGCCGGAACTGATTTTTGAAAGGATTGGTAATGGTTGCAGTGTATTTTCTGTGATTTATCATCAGAGAAGTCTTCCCGGACGTGGAAATCAGGCATGTGCGTGGAAAATGCCCTGGAACACCCCGAAAAAACAGTGAAATTCGGGGGTAGAGTTTGTAGAGATGCCCCGATTAGAGGGGATTGAGACTGACTTCCAGCCAAGTTGCATTTCTTGGTCACATTCAGTTTGTAGAGATGCCCCGATTAGAGGGGATTGAGACAATTTGCCTCTTGCA
>CAYTJI010000203.1:0-4308 GCA_964438065.1 uncultured Desulfobacteraceae bacterium
GACGGTAAACACAATCAGGTCCCCTTTGAACCTGAAAAAGACGGAAATGGAACATCCTGATTTGACGGACCTGAAGGTCTATCTCAACACCAAAAAAGCGGTCGTGGACAAAGCCCTGGAAACCCGTTTTCCTGAACCCGAAGGGCCTGCAGCCGACGTCGTCACCGCAATGAGGTACAGCCTTTTCGCGGGAGGAAAAAGGCTCAGACCCATCCTCTGTCTTGCAGGAGCCGAGGCGGTTGGCGGGACCGGACACGCCATCCTCCCTGTGGCCTGTGCCCTTGAACTGATACACACCTATTCCCTGATCCATGACGATCTCCCGGCAATGGATGACGATGACCTGAGAAGGGGACGCCCTTCCTGCCACAAACGTTTCGGGGAGGCCACGGCCATACTGGCGGGAGACGGGCTGCTCACAGAGGCATTTTACATGCTATCCGCAGCCGGAACGGAAACCGCTGCCCGCATTCCATCTGATACACTGCTCCGGGTTATCCGTCTGATCGCCAGGGCCTCCGGCCACAAGGGCATGATCGGCGGACAGATGGTGGATATCCAGTCAGAAGGAAAATCAGCGGATGCTTCCCTCGTGGAGTTCATCCATACCCGAAAAACAGGCGCTCTGATCACGGCCGCCGTTACATCCGGCGCAATTCTCGGCGGGGGGAAAGACGATCAGGTTCAGGTCATTGCGTCCTATGGCGAAAAAATAGGCCTCGCATTCCAAATTTCCGACGACATCCTGGACATTGAAGGAAATACCGGTAAAATGGGAAAGAAAACTGGAGCGGATGTGGAAAAAGGCAAGGCGACCTATCCGGCCTCTGTGGGTTTGGGTGCCGCCAGGAAAATTCAGGAAAGACTGGTCGAAGAGGCCGTTGAATGCCTGGTGATATTTGATGGCAAAGCCGATCCTCTTCGCCAGATCGCCCGCTACATTATTGAGAGAGGGAAATGAGTATCTCCGCTGAACGAAAAAACCGGCTGTTGGACAGAATAAACAGCCCTTCAGACCTCAAAGGCCTTTCTCTGGTAAACCTTGAAAGACTGGCCCGTGAAATCCGACAGGAAATTATCGAAACCGTATCCAGAACCGGGGGGCATCTGGCTCCAAGTCTGGGAGTTGTGGAGCTGACCCTGGCCCTCCATTACGTGTTCAACGCCCCGGAAGACAAGATCATCTGGGATGTGGGACACCAGGCCTACGCCCACAAATTGATCACCGGTCGCAGGGAGCAATTTCAGACACTCCGGAAACACGGTGGCATCAGCGGGTTTCCAAAAAGGCAGGAAAGTCCTTACGACACGTTTGATACCGGGCACAGCAGCACTTCCATTTCCGCGGGGCTGGGCATCTCTACCGCCAAGGCACTCAAAGGAGAAAAGCATAAGGTCATTGCGGTGATCGGTGACGGATCCATGACAGCGGGCATGGCCTTTGAAGGTCTTAATCAGGCCGGAGACAACGAAAAAGACCTGCTTGTAATATTGAATGACAATGCCATGTCCATTTCGCCAAACGTCGGCGCGTTTTCGTCTTTCCTGAGCCGTAAGATTACCGGCCGAAGATTTCTGAGCATCAAAAGGGAACTGGAAAACTTCCTGGGATCACTTCCCGGTGTGGGAGAAAACATTCTGAGCCTTGCCCGTAAGAGTGAAGATTCCTTCATCACCTTTTTCACCCCGGGCATGCTCTTCGAGGCATTCAAGTTCAAGTACATCGGGCCGATCAACGGACATAAACTCCCCCAGCTCATAGAGGCATTCAACAATGCCAGTCACCTTAATGGTCCGGTGCTCGTTCATGTCATGACCGTGAAAGGCAAGGGCTACCGCCCGGCAGAGGATGATCCCGCACACTACCACGGCGTCGGTGCCTTTGAAATCCGCACGGGTTCACCGACCCGAAATAACCCCAATCCACCGCCCTCATACACTGAAATGTTCGGGAAAACCATGCTCGAACTGGGCAGAAAAAACAGAAAACTGTTTGCTATCACCGCTGCAATGCCGGAGGGAACCGGCCTTGCGGAATTCGGAAAAGCCTATCCTGAGCGCTTCCTGGACGTGGGCATTGCTGAACAGCATGCCGTGACCTTCGCTGCCGGACTGGCCACGGAAGGGTTCAGACCCGTTGTCGCCATCTACTCCACTTTTCTTCAGAGGGCCTTTGACCAGATTATTCACGATGTCTGCATGCCCAACCTTCCGGTCGTTTTTGCTATTGACCGTGGAGGGATTGTTGGAGAAGACGGGCCGACCCATCACGGGCACTTTGATATTACATTTCTCCGAAGCCTGCCGAACATGACTCTCATGGCGCCGAAAGACGAAAATGAACTGCGACACATGGTGTATACGGCCCTTCAGCACCCCGGTCCCGTGGCCATTCGATACCCCAGAGGCAAAGGCATCGGCGTCCCCCTTGATCCGGAGCTCCGGACCCTACCTGTCGGCCGTGCTGAAATACTGCGGCAAGGCACGGATATCCTGATACTTGCCCTGGGAAGCAGTGTACATCCGTGCGTGGAAGCCGCGGCATCACTCGAGAAAGAACAGATCTCCGCCTGTGTGGTAAACTGCCGTTTTGTCAAACCCCTGGATAAAGCGATCGCTGAACTTGCCTCTTCGATCGGCAAGGTGCTGGTTGTGGAAGAAAACATCCGACAGGGCGGCCTTGGCGGGGCGGTTCTCGAACTGTTGAACGACCTTGAAACCGATGGGGTTCGGCTCAGGAGAATCGGGCTGCCGGACAAATTCATCGAACACGGTCCGGCGAATCTCCTGAGAAAGAACTACGGGCTGGACGCAAGCGGCATTATGAACGCCGTAAGGGATCTGGTCGGTTGACGCCCGGACCTGATATCCGGATGCCCTCTGCTGCACGTGTCGAGCTCTTTGAAAGCATTGAAACATACTTACTGCTGATGGCGAAACCCACACAAAAAATCCGGCTTGACCGGTTGCTTGTGCAGAAACAACTGGCCCGCAGCCGCGAGCAGGCCAAAGCCCTGATCATGGCCGGCCTGGTACAGGTGAATGGTGTCCGGGAAGACAAGGCCGGCCATCCGGTTCCCGCATCCGCATCTGTCCATGTTAATCAGTCCCGCCTCCCATATGTCAGCCGCGGAGGTCAGAAACTGGAAGCGGCCCTTGAATATTTTTCCATAAACGTAACCGGGCACAATCTGCTTGATGTGGGCGCTTCTACAGGCGGGTTTACCGACTGTCTTCTCAGGCATGGCGCGCGCCGTGTTGTGGCTGTGGATGTCGGCTATGGACAACTCGACTGGAAACTGCGGCAGGATCCACGCGTTAAGGTAATGGAACGGACAAATATCCGTTACCTGCAACCGCAGCATCTGGACACACCAGTTCATGGCGCGGTCATTGACGTTTCGTTCATCTCCCTGAAACTCGTTGTCCCACCGGTATCAAGAATACTGAACACACCGTCCTATATCATCGCCCTGATCAAACCCCAGTTTGAAGTCGGTAAAGGCCTGGTCGGCAAGGGGGGGGTCGTGCGGGATCCCGAACATCACAGGTCGGTCATTTCGGATCTGTCAACGTTCTTTGAGGCCCCAGTGGGGTGTCCGGGGCCACATCCCCTCTCCGCTTCTGGGTCCCAAGGGAAACCGTGAATTCCTGATCTATCTTACCCGGTAACACCCCGAGATACCAGAATCGGATATGCTTCTTTCGGATCAAACTTCAAGCGCCCAAAAACAATCACCACAAGGGAGCCCCGACGCAGGGCAAAAAAATCCATGGGGATCAGGCCTGAACAAGACCTCTGAACAGCGCCCGACGCCGGGAATGCCGTATACCTGTGAAGATTAATGGACCTTCCGCTTGGATGCCTTGAGGGGATTGAGTTTCCCGTTGCCCTTTTTGATGGATGACTTCAGATGCGTGGCCATATTGCATCTGCCTGTGCGCCACTTGGCTGCAGGATCGGGAAATGACAGGCAATAAACACCGGTAGAAAATTCAACGGCTTTTTCACAGCCTTCGCATTGCTCTACAACGGTATGGCATGTACCGCCGTTAAATTCACACCCTTTTTTGGTCATAAAAAAACATTCTCTACCTTCTTTAACGCTTGTACAAAGCATTTTAACCACATCCTTTCTTGTCTAAAATTATTCAGCCCGGCCTCTGTTGCCGAGGCACGGAGTCCGGTCTGAAAAAGCGTAATTCTTTTTTATATTTGTTAGCTAACATTTAGTCAATGTTTTTTTGTCCAACTTTGATGGCGTCGTAAAAAGTCTCCATCTACTGTGTTATAGTGTTTGGTCATAC
>CAYTJI010000204.1:0-4277 GCA_964438065.1 uncultured Desulfobacteraceae bacterium
TATCCCGCCTGGAGGCGGGACGGCGTTGGCAAGGACTTGAAGTATCGTCGTACGGCTGTGCCCTTGCCGCCTTGCGTCTTCGGCGAACTCGACGCTTGCAGGAATCAGGTTTCAATAATAACGGTGGCGTGACCTTTGACTGGAGACAAAATGGCTGAAGATGATCTGATTATCAAGTGCACGCGTTGCGGGACAAAGAACCGTGTTCCGGGGACCCGTCTGAAAGACAATCCCATATGCGGAAAATGCAGACAACCTTTGTTGAACCGGGATGGGTATGATCGCCCTGTAGATATCACGGATGGAACCTTTGACAGGGAAGTGCTTCAGGAACCCGGCGTCGTGCTGGTTGATTGCTGGGCTCCGTGGTGTGGTCCCTGCAGAATGGTTGCACCTGTCCTGGAAAAGCTTGCCCGGGAATACGCCGGCAGAATTAAGATTGCAAAACTCAATGTTGATGAAAATCCGATAACCGCATCCAAATATGCGGTGAGAAGTATTCCGACCATGCTTTTTTTCAAAAGCGGTTCCCTGGTAGATACATTGATCGGGGCCCTACCAAAACAGGCGATTGAAGAGCGTGTGATCGCTTTGACCCGGGCGAAGGATGTTTGAGTAAACCGGCAGGCATCTGATTGATATCCGGGGGATTATTTTTTTCGCGCAATGCCGATATGGGGCAAAAGGGCCATTTATGGTTTGGAACCGGAGCACCCGTCGGTTGGTTTGAGGGAACGATTGTGGAACCTTTGAAGAACAACTGCGTGTGCCTTATCGCGCCACAGGCGGGATGATTCCTCTTCCCCCCGCTTTTCAGCGTGATTTTCAACCCGCTCATAGTCCGGGATCTTCGACTTGATGGGGTACAAAATCGATCATTTTTTCAAGTGCTCAAGTTCTTCCGACACCCCCACCGGGACATCACCAGAATTCATGAAAATGATGCACCGGGCCGCGTCCACTGCCCAGGGCATAATCGGACCCGGCGCGGATGGCTTCGGTGACATAACGTTTTGCCGTGATTACGGCTTGTTCGCACGTAAGGCCACGGGCCAGAAACGAAGCGATCGCGGAAGACAGCGTGCACCCGGTGCCGTGTGTGTTCCGGGTCACAATACGATCCGTTTCGAGAACAACAAATCGCTTTTCCGTGTGGATGTAAAGCAGGTCCGTGACAGCGGGATCTTCAAGATGCCCCCCTTTTATCAGGATGTCTCCGGAAGTGCGGGTAGCCAGTTGTACGGCTGCCTCCCGCATATCGTCCAGGGTATGAATCGGCCATTTTAGGATCGCGGAGACCTCGGGCAGATTGGGTGTGAACAATGTCACAAGAGGCATGAGAATCTTTTGCATTGCTTCAAATGTTCCATCCTGCGACAGGCGTTCTCCGGTGTGCGCGGACAGGACAGGATCGAGAACAATGTTTTTCGCCATGTGCCTTCTGAGCAGACGGGCGATGACTTCAACCGTCTCCGCCGAACACAGCATGCCGATCTTTATCGCGTCCGGGCCGATGTCGTCCAGCACGGCCTGCAACTGTTCTCCAACAAAGGAAGGGAGAACCGGCTGAACGGAAACAACACCGCGGGTGTTCTGGGCCGTGAGTGCGGTCAGCACAGACATGCCGTAGCAACCCAGCGCGGAAAATGTCTTGATGTCCGCCTGGATTCCGGCACCGCCGCTGCTGTCGGAACCTGCGATGGTCAGGGCCTTGTGATATTTTTTGTTCATTGATTTGTCTCAAGATCGGTCAGGGACAACCCGAAAATCCCGGGCTTCGTACTGGCGCATGCGAAAACATGACCGTATGAATCTCGTTGATATCACGAAAAATATTTTTTCATATCACGTGGGTGACAGACAGGAAAGACCACGTATGGGTGGATATCAGAGCAAATACTCCGTATTGACATTCTGAAGGGCGTGGAAAATATTTCCCTTAATCTTTCTGTTGGAGCGGTAAAGCGCCTTGAGCATGTGTTTGATCTTCCGTCTTTTCGAAGATTCCGCGGTCGGGCACCCCAGGTCTATACCGCTCCAGCCCATGGACTCGCTGTATCTTTCAATCAGGTTTTCATCAATCAGAAAAAAAGGTCGGATCAAAAGCAGTTTTCCTTCGAATAACGGCTGAACCGGTTTGATGGTGCTGATGGATGCACCATAGAAGACGTTCAGGAAAAAGGTTTCAATGATGTCATCCTTGTGATGTCCGAAGGCAATCCGGTTACAACCGAGTTCGGCAGCGGATTCAAAAAGAAGTTTCCGGCGCAGACGGGAACAGAGAAAGCAGGGGTTTTCCCGGTTTTCCGGACCATGAGCCCTGGGACCGATATCCGTTCGGATCAACCTGTACGCAAAGCCATGTTCCAGGAAAAAGGCCTCCATCTGCGCCGCGGAATCTACCCCGAAACCCGGATCTACATGCACCGCCGTTAATGTGTACTCAATGGGAATGCGTTTAATCCTCTCCTTCAGCATCCACAGGAGGGCCAGGCTGTCCTTTCCTCCGGAAACAGCGACCAGGACATGATCGCCGTCCCGGATCATCTCACGGCTGTGAATCGCCTTTCCCGTCAGGCGTCTCATTTCTTTGGCGACAAAGCCCAATGCCCTAACCCTTTCTGGGCCCGAACAGACGTGTTCCGATCCGCACCATGTTTGCGCCTTCTTCAAGAGCGACCCTGTAGGAGTTGGACATCCCCATGGAGAGATATTTCATTTCAATACCGGGGATGTCCATTGCGCTGATTTCATCAAATAACTCTCTTGTCTTTTGAAAATACGGACGGGCATTTTCCGGGTCACCCCCGAAAGGCCCCATGGTCATCAGGCCCATGATCCGGATATTATCCAGAGCATTTATTTCCTCTGCCAGGGAGACCGCATCATCCGGCATGACTCCTGCTTTTTGAGGCTCCTCCCCACTGTTGATTTCTATCAGGATCGGCATGATTTTATCCATGTCCGTGCAGGCCCTGTCAATGGCCCTGGCAAGCTTCACGGAATCCACGGTTTCGATCATATCAAATATCCGGACCGCCTTTCTGGCCTTATTGGTCTGCAGATGCCCGATCATATGCCACAGCACCCTGCGACCGATGACCTGAAAGGCCTTTTCCGCTTCCTGCACATAGTTTTCGCCGATAATTTCAATGCCGGCTCCGATGGCCTTTAAAATCTCTTCCGGACTCCTGGTCTTGGCCGCGGCCACCAGTGTGACGCCTGCGGGCAGTTCATCCAGAATTCTTCTGACATTATCTTCGATCATACACATTCTCCTTCACTGACACCTAAAACCTGCATAAACTATTTTCAAAAAGGAAGTTATGATTTTAATATCAACAAGTTATTGGATTTATGGATGAAAACAAGTTTGCATCGACTCTGTGTCAGACTCAAGATATAATCCTCAAATATTCGACCTAAATCCTGCAAACCGGCCTTATCCCCATTGCCAGACAAAAATGGGGCTGTATTAAATTGGCTTTGTAAAGATACTACTGCTTGCATTGTCCTCTGAAAAATAGTAAAGGATGATCATGATAACGTCAAAGGAAACATTCTGCTGAGCGAAGCCCCTCCCCCCTCACCGGCCCCGCTTGCGTGGCCTGGAGAGGCGCTTTGTGTCCTTTGTGAAGACCTGCACGGAACATTTCCGGTCCTACCGTCATGATGTCTCGGATAAGGCTCGCCAGTACGCTTGCATCATACCGCAAGCGGGTTCCCGCAAGAATATGGATCGTATGGCGGAAGTGATTCCGGAATCCAAATCGCGGAACCGTCAAAAAGAATTACTGGCCCTTGACAGTGGCCTTGGAAAAAGTGAACTGAACTGAGCTCTTACGGGATCTAAAACATCGAGGTCTCAAATCCCCACAATTAGCCGTTGGGGATGGTGCCCTGGGATTCCGGAAATCCCTTGAAAAGGTCTATGGGAACACCGAATGGCAAAGATGCCGGGCACATAAGACCGCGAATGTCCTAAATAGTGTCCATCCATAAATGAAATTCGGGGCACGGGTGAATTTCCGATCCGGAAAAAGGCCATTCTATGGATGGAAACTACCTGGGTACCTACAGTTTGATGAACAGGATTTAGGTACAAGGCATAGTGTTTGGTCATGCGCGAAGGCATACAGGTAGCATGTCAAACGTATGACCAAACACTGTAACACAGTAGATGGAGACTTTTTACGACGCCATCACAGTTTAAAAGGCGAATTTCAATAACCCTTGAACTTCCGAAACGTCATGGGAAAAAAGAAAAAAAGAAAAAA
>CAYTJI010000205.1:0-4261 GCA_964438065.1 uncultured Desulfobacteraceae bacterium
CGATTCAATGGAATGACGCGCTAATACGCAGACCGCTGAAAAGAGCCCCCTGCGGTCCAACCCCCATTTCCGGATGGCCGCCGACTATTCCACCGTGACACTCTTTGCCAGATTCCTGGGCTTGTCGATATCCCTCTTGAGCAGGCTGGCGCAGTAATAGGCCAGCAACTGGCACGGAACCACGGCAAGAATCGGGTTCAGGTAGTCCAGGCTGGGCGGGATCTCGATCACCTCATCGACCATATCCCTGACTTTTTCGTCCCCCTGGGTGGCGATGGCGATGACCGGGCCCTTCCGGCTTTTGATCTCGTGGATATTACTGATCATCTTGTCATACATGTCATCCCTGGGAACAATGGCGACCGTGGGCATATCCGGGTTGATCAGCGCGATGGGCCCGTGTTTCATCTCCCCGGCGGCATAGCCTTCCGCATGGATATAGGAAACCTCCTTCAGTTTCAGCGCGCCTTCCATGGCAACCGGGTAGTTGAACTTACGACCCAGGAAAAGCCAGTTGCTGTACCTGTAATATTTTTCCGCTATCGCCCGGATGTGGTTATCCTGGGCCAGTACGGTCCGGACCTGTTCCGGCAGGACCTGCAGGGCGCGAATGGCTTCCACTCCTTCGGTCAGAGACAGGTTTTGGTGTCGTCCCAGCAGGAGGGCGAGCAGGGTCAGGATGGTCAGCTGGGAGGTAAAGATCTTTGTGGAAGCCACACCAATCTCCGGACCGGCATGGTTGTATACACCGGCCTCGGTTTCCCTGGATATGGAACTGCCGACCACATTGACGATGCCCAGCAGACTGGCCCCTTTTCGTTTGGCCTCCTTGATCGCGGCAAGCGTGTCCGCGGTCTCTCCGGACTGGCTCAGGGCCACGATAAACGTGTTCGGCGGGAAATTCAGCTTGCGGTACCGGAACTCCGAGGCCAGTTCCACCTCCACGTCAATCTCCGTCAGTTTTTCAAACACGTACCGGCCGATGCACCCCGCGTAGTAGGAGGTCCCGCAGGCCACAATTACCAGGTGCCGGCATTCCTTCAGACGGTCCCAGACCGGCATGATCCCTCCCAGTTTGGGTACGCCTTCCCCCGGTTCAAGTCTCCCCCGGATCGCGTTGTTGATCGTATCGGGCTGTTCATAGATTTCCTTGAGCATGAAATGAGGGAAACCGTTCAGTTCCGCGTCCCCGGCCCGCCATTCCACGGTCTCGGTGTCTCTCTGGATGGGTTTGGCCTGGGCCGTTGCAATGGAGAACCCATCCGCGGTGAGGGTCGCCATCTCGTTGTCCTGCAGGTGGACCACCTTGTTGGTATACCGGACCATGGCCGACACATCAGAGGCCGCAAAATGCCCGTCATTGCTCACCCCGATGATCAGCGGGCTGCCCCGCCTGGCGATTACGATCTTGTCCGGCTCATCCCTGTGTATGACGGCGATTCCGAAGGTCCCTTCCACCTGTGCCATGCTCGTCCGGACGGCCTCGCTCAGATCCCCGCTGAAGTTCATCCCGATCAACTGGGCCAGGACCTCGGTGTCGGTCTCGGACCGGAACGTGACACCTGATTTTTCCAGCTTTTTTTTCAGAAAAAGATAGTTCTCGATAATGCCGTTGTGAATAACAAATACGTTTTCTTCCTGATCCGCCTGAGGGTGCGCGTTTTGCACGGTCGGCGCGCCGTGGGTGGCCCATCGGGTGTGGGCGATGCCGCTGAATCCGCGGATCTCCAGCCCGTTCACTTTTCTCTCCAACTCCGCGATCTTTCCCACCGCCCGGTGAAAATCCACGCGGCGGCCGTTCCGTATTGCAAAACCTGCAGAATCGTACCCCCGGTATTCAAGCTGTTTCAGGCCGTCCAGGAGGATGGGCATGGCCTCCCTGCCGCCGATATAACAGATAATTCCACACATGACATCTCCTTTGCAGATCCCTTTGAAAAGCGACCACTTTTACGCCGACGCCGCCCCTGCCCTGTGCGGGTCACAAGGTTTTCAACCCGCTCATCGTCCGGGATCCCGGACTGGTCCGGCACAAAACCGCTCACTTTTCAAAGGGCTCTTGTTCCTTATGAGAAGTTCCGCAAATGGACCGCAGCCGGACCCGCGTCCTTCCGCACGACCAAGCACTTTCGGCCCCCCTTTTGGCAGCAAGCCCCGTTCGCAAGCCATGCGAAAAGCATGCCAAAGATGAAAACGCGCTGTGCGTGTTCACCCCCCGTTACAAATGCGGACCGAAGGGGCACACGACCTGGAGGTGTAATAATATCCGATAATATAGCGCCCCAGCTCATTTGCGCGAATGCCCAGTTTTTCCGAATGTACGCTCAGCACGGCAACACAAATGGCCCTTTTACGCTTTCCCTGCAGGGCGTAAGCTATCAGCCAGTCATACTTGAACCGGTCGGAAACATCGTTAATTGTACCTGTCTTGGCCCCCAGTTCAATATTTTTGAAAACCCTTTTCCGTCTCAGGGGCAAAAAGGATTTTCTGCAGGTCCCCCGAATGACAGTGTCCCTCATCAGTATTTTCAGGTTTTGCGCCGTCCGGGGCGCGACACAACGGGCCAGCACGGCGGGTCTTCTCTGGTAAAGGCACTGCCCGGAGCCGTTTCTGATGGACGCAATCAGCCATGGGGCCGCCATGATCCCCTTGTTGGCAACGACCAACGCCACCAGGGCCGCATGCAGCGGCGAAATCAGGGTCCGCTTGTTGAACCCCGAGGCGATCTCGGCCAGCCCGAAGGCCTCTTCCGGAACATGGACCGTGCTCATCCCAACAGGAAAATCAAAAGGGATTTTCCGGTTGAACAGGAACCTGCCGGCATATTCCTCAAGGGTCTTCCGCCCGAGGTCGTATACCCCCAGCTTGCCGAAAACCGGATTGATGGACAGGGCGAACGCCCTCTTGAAAGTGGTCCGGCATGTATATTTCCCGATCCTCTTTTTCAGCTGTCCCTTGTACAGGGTGTGACGCTTACCGCGGTAATACACCGTTTTTCCCGGCCGAAACCCGGCGGACTCGAAAGCCGCGGCCGCGGAGACGACTTTGAAAAGGCTGGCCGCGGGGAAATCCGCCTTCAGACACAGGTCGCCGGAGTTTCCTTCCCGGTCATAGCTGACCATGGCCAGGACACGGCCATCATGGACGTCCATGACCACAACCGCCGACTTCAGGGTCCTGGCCCGGTGAACAAGCCGCATGATATAATGCTGGAGGGCCGGGTTCAGGGTCGATTCAACGGTAAAGCGTGTTCCTCCGTTATTCAGTGTCATGTGATCCGTAAGATGAACCGGGTCCAGATTCAGTTCCTTCAGGATGACACGTTCTGTCGGATGATCCCGGAACAGGGCGAACTGTCTGTCGACTTTGTAGGGCGGAACACTGGCCTGGCTGCGGTACTCGGAGATCCAGACCCACCCGAAACACACGACCATCAGGACTAAAATGGCGCACCCTGAATACAGGATCATGGATGGAAAGGCCTGCAGAAGCGTCTTCCTCCTCTGCTCCCGCTGAAGTTTTTTCTGATATGCCCGCCAGTTTGACCCGTCGTCTTTCATCACGGTCCCGTTGCATCCGGGGTTATGGATTCCGCTCCTCCCATATAGGGCCGTAAGGCATCAGGAATCACGACACTGCCGTCCGCCTGCTGGAAATTCTCAAGAATGGCGATCACGGTCCTGCCGATTGCAAGGCCGGAGCCGTTCAGGGTGTGCACGAACTCCGTACCGCTTTTACCCTCTCTGCGAAAACGGATGCCCGCGCGCCTGGCCTGGAAGTCGCAGAAATTGCTGCATGACGAGATCTCCCGGTAGATACGCTGGCCGGGCAGCCACACCTCCAGGTCGTATGTCTTGGCGGCGGAAAAACCCAGATCACCGGTACACAGGCAGATCACGCGGTAAGGAAGGCCGAGGCGTCTGAGGATCTCTTCCGCGTTATCTGTCAGCTTTTCCAGTTCATCGTAGGACGTCTCGGGAATGGCGAACTTTACAAGCTCGACCTTGTTGAACTGATGCTGACGCGTGAGGCCGCGGGTATCCTTGCCGTGAGACCCGGCCTCGGAACGAAAGCAGGGGGTATATGCCACATGATAAATCGGCAGAGACGCTTCTTCCAGGATCTCTTCCCGGTAAATATTGGTCACCGGCACCTCTGCCGTGGGGATCAGGTAGAGATCCCGGTTCTCGATTTTGAAAAGATCCTCCTTGAACTTGGGCAACTGCCCGGTCCCTGTCATGGCGGCCGTGTTCACCAAAA
>CAYTJI010000206.1:0-4257 GCA_964438065.1 uncultured Desulfobacteraceae bacterium
AAAGGCTGATGTAAGAAACAACAATGGCAGGATGGGTGTATACCACAGCGGATGGACTTTATACCGTGCGATGAGCATCAGGGAGCCGAGACCGGACTGGTGCATGCACGAAAGCACGACGCCTGCAATAATAAACAGGAACATGAATTTTCCCAGAGTGTTATCCGCAAGTTCCAGGACAGATTCCGTCAAAGCGTTGAACCGGGACAGACTTCCAGGAAGATTTACCTTTCCTTTGAATCGTTCCACGACAATGGGAAGGAATTCAATATAAAGGACGGTGGAATAGATCGCGACGCACATGCCCACTTCAAACAGCACGGAATTGCCGTTCCAGTGAAACATGGGGCTGGTAATGTTCCAGTACCGGCCAATGTCCACCATGAGTCCGAAGACAACGAACGTATAGCCGAGCATGGCCGTTAACAGGGCCGGTCGAATGACGGCGTGATATTGAGAGCGGTTGAAAATATAGGCAATGGCGCCGGTTGTGAATCCGCCGGCGGCAAGTGCCACACCGGATGCCACGTCTATGCCGATCCAGATTCCCCAGGGAAACTGGTTGTTCAGATTGGTGACATAACCCAGCCCGAAAAGAAACCTTGCGATCATAAAGGCGAACCCCACACCCATAAAGCCAAGCATGACCATGACACCGGGGGTCAAAAATCTTTCTTCTTTCTGTAGCGGGACGGCGTTTTCATGAGGGTTCATGCGGTTTTTCCTTTCTCGGAGGGGGTCTTCTCCGAAGATTGTTCAGCATCTGACGGCTCATTGAAAAATCCCGTACGCCACATGATGCCGCCGAGCAGCAGATAGAGACCCAGGGGGGCGGCCATGTAGCGGAACAGGCCGTGCTGGATAGCCTCGGTCAACCGGGGCGGCGCCTTTGTGCCCAATTTCGGGAAACCGATGTTCTCGAACGGCTCGGAGGCCAGATACATCCAGGAAGTTCCTCCCACCTCATGTTCGCCGTAGATATGGTCCACATATTTTCCAGGGTTATTTTTCATTTTCCATCGCGCCAGCCTGAGAAGCTCCGACCGTTTCCCGAAGGTCATTACCTCCCGGGGACAGACCTGGGCACAGGCCGGAAGACCGCCTTTTTTGACATATTCGAAACAAAAGGTGCATTTCCTGACCCGTGGGGTGAGCGGTTTGTCATACTCATACGCGGGAATTTGAAAAGGGCAGGCGACCATACAGTAACGGCACCCGATACACTTGCTTACGTCATAGGTGATAGGACCCTCCGGATTCTTGTGAAGCGCACCTACAAGACAGGCCGATGCGCAGGATGGATCATTGCAGTGCATGCATTGAAATTTGACAAAAGTCGGTCTGTTGCGCCAGGTTAAGGCGCCGATATTCATGGGGTAGTATTTGTTAACCACAGTGTAGGATGTTTCATCCGGTCTTCTCGGATTTTCGAGAACCGTTTTTTCATCAAACGGTTCCTCGGGTTCGGGAAGACCGTGCCGTTCATTACAGGCCTTTTCACACTGGCGGCAGCCAACACAAAGCGTTGTATCTACCAGACACCCATAGGTGTCTGTCCGGGCATCCGGTTTGCCGGAAGCTTGTGCTGTTTTTTCCGATGCCGCAAGAGGCGCGGCAGCCATGATCCCGGAGAGTTTAAAAAAATGTCTTCGATTGATATCCATTCAAAACCCCCTTCAGGTGAAAAAATGTAACGGCCTTGCTGAAAGTCAGAGTTGGACGGTTTGAAAAAGAGCGCCGGATGCAGGTTTTTTGAATCCTGATCAATTCCCCTTACGGCTCTCTCGTTTTTTTATCCGAATCGTATAACCGGATCCTTCGCTTCGGATTTCCACTTTTTTTACATGAACAAAGATGGCACGACCCTGAAAATGTCCGCACGTATTTGCGGATCATCCCCTTTAATCTCCAGAATGTGGTTTGTTTTCATATCTCCGAGCATCTGGCTCACCTTGAGCAGGGCAATCGTCACTCTCCTGAAAACTATCTGAAATCGCCTTGCACCTGCCTGCTGCAGGCAGGTCTTCGGCAAACTCGACGCTTCCAGGATTTAGGTTAAAAATCCTTTTCCGTTGCAAGACACAGCCTTCCCGCGCCGGCCGCTTTGGCAATGTCCATCACCTTGACCGCTTTGTTTAATACCACTGACCGGTCGGCCTTCACCACAACAACCCTGTCTGTCCGCCCGCCGATCATTTGTTTCAGTTTTTTAAAGAGCAGGCCCTCCGGGACCTGTTTGTTTAATAAATAGGCTCGTCCTTCCCGATCTACATAGACCGTAATCTCCTGCTGTGTTTGAGGCGCCGAGGCCCTGGCCTGAGGGAGTTTGATCTTGATCCCTTCCTCCACCATGAAGTTGGTGGTCAGCAAAAAATAGATCAGCAGCATAAAAACAATATCTATCAGAGAGGTCAGCGGCGCCTGGATCTGATATCGGGGCCTTTTTTTCCTGTGAACCAGCATCCTGGCCTCCTATTTTCCTGTGATGGCCTTCAAAAAGGTGACTGAACCGCTTTGCAGCCTGGCCTCATATTTATCAATCCGTGCCATAAGGTAACTATGGGCCACCATGACGGGAAGGGCAACGCCGAGACCCAGGGCAGTGGTCAGCATGGCCTCCCAGATACCGCCTGCAAGAACCGCTGCGTTGACCTTGCCGCCCATCTGCTGGATGACCATAAAGGCCTTGATTAGTCCGATGACGGTTCCGAGAAGGCCTAACAGCGGCGTGATATTGCCGATGGTGGCCAGGGCCTGGAGATAGGCCGAAAGGCTCCTTACTTCCTCATCCGTTGCATTGATAACCACGGTTTCCAGCATTTCCCGGTCAAGATCTCTGGCTTCGATTGCCTGAACAAGAATGCGGCCCATGGGAGAATCGCTTTCCCCGGCAGCCTTCAGCGCTTTCTGTTTACCTTCGTCCATGAGCAGCCTCGCAACCTTTTCCGAAAGGCCCGCCCCCCGACTTCGCATCTTCGCAAAACGGATGATCCGCTCAAAAAAGATGGCCAGGGCCAGGACCGAGCAAAGCAGAATCGGAACCACAAGCACCCCGCCTTTTGATAAAAACTCAAACATGTCCCCCCCTTGTTCTGAGAAAGTGGGAAAGTGTGCAGGTGAGGAAGTGCAAAATTTTCGCTCACTCGCTTATTTTTACACCTGCCATATTTTCAACATCCGGCCGGCCGTCAAAATCGAGATCCCTTTTCCGGCTGACCAGAGCTTCCGCTTCATCATACGCTTCCCAGAGGTCAGGCTTTCCGTCTCTGTTTGTATCCTCCTTCACCGATGTCAGCCTCCCTTTATGATAAAAATACCACGTATCTATCCGGCCATCGCCGTTATTATCCTTTTCCGCCCGGACGGGATTTTCCGATGCGTCATAGTACCAGACAATATTCAACCGGCCGGTATCTCCATCGTCTTCCTCGCTTTTAAAGAGTTTGCCGTCTTTGGTATAATGCTCCTTTAAATTTAAACGACCGTCTCCGTCTTCGTCGATCTCTTTCAGCCTTAAAATTCCATCCTTATAAAAAAAACGGGCTTCAATATTTCCATCCCGGTTTGCATCCTGCTCCATAACCATGGACCATTCCGGGCGGTCAAACCACTCGGTGATTTCAAAATACCCGTCATGATCACTGTCTTTAATGAGCTTTGTCTTCAGCCCTTTTTTGAAAAAAACTTTCAGATCGATAATGCCGTCTTCACTTTCATCTTTTTCAAGCCTGATAATTTTGTCATTTTTATAAAACTGCCAGGTGTCGGTTTTACCGTTAAAATCCGTATCGCTTTCCACACGTTGCTTTTCTTCTTTTTGGTTGAAAAATATTTTAACATCCGGTTTTTTGTCCCTGTTTTTATCTTCTGTCTGAAGATACAGCTTCCCGTTTTTAAAAAGCGAAACAGTCTCTAAAAAGCCGTCTCCGTCAGCATCATATTCCACCCGAGCAGGCGCTCCCTTTTTAAAAAACCTGAGTCTGTCGATTTTTCCGGAATTTCTTGTGTCTTCTTTTATCTCTTTAACCAGGCCGGCCTGATCAAACCGGCTGAAATAATCAATTTTACCGTCAAAATTCGTATCCTTGTTCCGGGTAAAAGCTTGGCCTTGTTTAAAGGTTGTGAAGATGTCAAACTTTCCGTCAAAGTTTGAATCCTTTTCTTGATTGATCGGCAGGGAATCTTTAAAATCTGTGACGGAATCGATCAGCCCGTCAAGGTTGATATCCTTTTGCTGTTTTTTGATCTCGCCATTTT
>CAYTJI010000207.1:0-4256 GCA_964438065.1 uncultured Desulfobacteraceae bacterium
GACCGCAGCAGTCTGACGGATCCTTTTTTCTTCCATGCGCAGGAGATTCCGGATCAGGGCTGCTGCCCGTTTTTTTTCCCGAATCAGGCGTTTTTCCTTCTCCGGTTGCGATCCGGTGATACAAGGGTTGAAATGCCTCCAAACGTGCTTACGCATGGATTCGGGACACGGGGTTTCGTCCCGGCCGGCGATGGTATCCGCAGCCGTTTCGCCTACGGTTTCTTCATCCCTGAATGGGGCCAGCAGGGCGCTGATTTCATCCTGGGACAGGATGTTGTATGCCGATGTACCGAGGGATTCTGTTTTTTCTTCTTTTTCTTCGATCGTCATGACCGGAGCATCCTTGAGCTATTCGCTGAAAAGGCACTTTTCAGCATGTGAGACCTGTGAAAACCGATCACTTTTGCACCCACTCGGCGCCTGCCGGGGTGTGGCCTGCCTGCCGTCCGGACGGGACAGGCGGGCACGCAGACAGGTCAGGCTCATAGTCCGGGATCTTCGACTTGATTCGGCACAAAACCGGTTATTTTCCAAAGGACGCCATGTGTGAAAGCGGTGGGGATCGGCGTGCGCCCGGTTTTGGGGCCGCATCCGCGAACACTGCGGCATGCCCTGAACATGCTGATCGGCATTTGCAGCCGGATGCTTTAGGCCTGCAGGCGAAATCAGAGTGGTTTCCCCTGTGGCCGGTCCTGGTTTGTGTGTCGAGACGTTTGAAAAATGACCGGTTTTGTGCCGAATTAGACCGAAGATCTCCCGCTGTATGGATGGGAGAAAAACGGATCCCGTCTGCGGTGTCATTAACCTGACCTGCCTGTCCCGTCCGGACGGCAGGCAGGCCACGCCCCGGCAGACGTGGAATTGGCCCAGGAAAAGTTGTTCTTCAAGACTGTCACTTCCAGAATACCCGGATGAATGAGATGGGGCTTGTTACCTTTGTAAACGTTTCTCTTTCTTTTTCGGAAAAACGGATATTTGATGAGATCGGATTCCATGTGGAACCGCGGGACCGGATCGGGCTTGTCGGCTCGAACGGATCCGGAAAGACGACCTTGCTGAGACTCATCACCGGAGAGGTCCGGCCGGACCGCGGGGAGGTGCGGGTGGCCAAAGGGGTTCGTGTGGGATACCTGCCCCAGGATGTTCAGGAGACCCTCGGCGGGTCGCTTCTTCAATCGGTACTCGAATCGGCGCCGGGCCGCGTGAAAACGGAGAAGGCGCGGCGCAGGACCGAAGCATGCCTGAAAAAGGCCTCGTCCGAGGAGGAACAGTCCGCGCTTGCGGAAAAACTCGCGGAGATCCACCAGGAGCTTTCCCGGATCGAACTGGCGTTCCCGCGCCACGGTGCGGAGAAAATTCTTCTGGGGCTGGGTTTCAGAACGTCTGATTTTACCCGGCCCGTGTCCGCTCTGAGCGGGGGATGGAAGACCCGGGCCGCGCTGGCGGCACTCCTTTACCAGAACCCTGATCTGCTTCTCCTGGATGAGCCGACCAATCATCTGGATATTCCTTCCGTCCAGTGGCTTGAAACATTCCTGCAGGGCTTTGACGGCGCAATGATCCTCGTGTCTCATGACCGGGAATTCCTGAACCGGCAGGTCCGCCGGACCCTCGGCCTGGCGGCCGGGGGGCTGAGGTCCTGCAACGGAAATTACGACGCGTATCTGAAGGCCCGGGAAGAGGAGCGGAAAACACTGGAGGGCCGCGCCAGGCGGCAGGAGCAGCGGATCCGGGAAGCGGAAAAATTCATTGAAAGGTTCCGCGCCAAGGCCGCAAAGGCCAGGCAGGCGCAGAGCAAGATCAAGCTGCTCAAGAAAATGGAACTGGTGAAGACGCAGCGCAGGGAAAAAGTCACCCGGTTTTCTTTCCCGGAGGTCCCCCGGAGCGGCCGGGTCGTGGCGTCCATACAGGGGGTGTCCAAGGGCTTCGGCGGAAACGTGCTGTATAAAGATCTGGATCTGACCGTGCTGCGCGGCGAGAAGATTGCGATTATCGGGCCGAACGGGTGCGGAAAGACCACCCTGCTGCGCATGGTGTCCGGTGAAATCGAGCCGGACACGGGCCGCGTCTCGCTTGGACACGGTGTGCGTGTGGCCGGTTTCGCACAGCACCACTCCGACATGCTCGACCCGCGTAACACCGTGATTCAGGAGGTGTACCGTGTGGTCCCGGACAAAAGCGTGGAATTCGTGAGAGGGGTCTGCGGCGCGTTTCTGTTTTCAGGCCGCGACGTGGACAAACCCGTGGGGGTCCTGTCCGGCGGCGAACGGGCGCGGGTTTGTCTGGCCAGGCTTCTCGTCAACCCGGGCAATCTCATGGTCATGGACGAGCCGACCAATCACCTGGATATTGCTTCCTCGGAGGCGCTGATCGCCGCACTTGCGGAATATAACGGCACCCTGATGTTCGTCTCCCACAACCAGTCCTTTATCAACCGGGTGGCGACCCGGATCTGGGACATCCGGGACAGGGAGATCATCGACTACCCGGGGAATCTGGCGGATTACTGCTCCGGCAGTGTCGATATGCGGGTCCCGGAGGCCGAAGGCCGGCGTTTTTCCAGGAACGGGGCAGACGGCAGGGGCCCCGGAAAAAAGGCCCGGGACCGGAAAAAGGAAAAGCGGGAAAGGGCGCTGCGCCGTCAAAAGATTCACGACACCCTGAAACCGATCCTTTCGGAAGTGGAAATCCTGGAGGGACGGATCGCGGAGCTTGAGACCAGGCAGAAGGATCTGGAAAAAATGCTTGCGGATCCGGATATTTTCAGCGATAAGGAACGGGGTGTCCCCATGCTGGCTGAGTACAGGACGGTTCGGGACACCCTGGATGAACTTTTTGTGAAATGGGAACAGGAACAGCACAGACTGGAGACGACCCGGAAGGCGCTCGGACTCGGGGAAGCCTGAGCGACGGAAGAGGGGACAGGTCTCGAAAAATAAACACTGTGAAGATAAGATGAAACCGTGAAAAGTCATCAATCAGCACCACCAGCAGAACGGGTGGTATGACGATGGCCCCTTTCCCCTTTTACCAGGGGGCCCGGAGCCTTCTTTTGGGTTTCAGACAGGATTCAGCGGATTGACCGGATTTTTTGCATGGTTGCCGGACGCAACCATGCAAACAGAGACCTTTGAAAAATGACCGATTTTGTGCCAAATCAAGGAAGGCGAAAATTATAACCGCAGGAATATATTGGGGGTGCGCAAATCTTTAGGAATCCCCGTAAGCGGGAAGTGACTAAAGATGCAGCGCAACGCATAGATTGGACTTTTTACGCAAGATATGGGGAAGATGGAAATAGACGAGAAACACAAGGCGCTTCTTCTGAAAATGGGGCTCAGAGAAGAGGACTTCGACCTGTTTGACGGTACATATGTCCGCTATGAATACGCGGAGGGAAAGGGGGTGCGGATCTACGACCCCTACTATGCCACGTCCTACAACGAGTACATTGACGTCGACGGCTGGAGTTCGTGGAGTTCTGAAAACGATACCTTCATGAGTGATATTCTCAGAGATGCCCGGAAGGAGATGCAGCGGAGGGAATCCATGAGCCCGAAACCCGGGAAGGAAGAGATTTCCGAGGCCCTGAAGAAGAAATTCGGGGAAACTTCCGATGACTCGTGATGCCCCGAAGCGCCGGCAGGGCCGTCCCCCGGTGTTTACGGGCAGGAAATTACCGGACCGCCGGTATGCCTATTCTTCCCGGAGGACCAGGTCACAGACCTTTTCATTGGCGGAATAAAGCCTTTTGACCAGGGCACTGATGAGGTTCCGCATGCGGGGGGAGACGGTTTCGTAATCGCGGCGGAGGTGTTCGATGTCCAGAACGCCGACCCGGACCGGGCCGTTTACAGCCACGACCGATACGCTTCGGGTAGTCCCGGACCCGGACAGGAATGCCATCTCGCCGATGATCGCCCCTTCCTTCAGGAGAGTCAGCGTGACCTCTCCACGGGGTGCCCTTTTCCTGATTTTGACATTCCCTTCCAGGATTACATAGACCCAGTCGTTTCTTGCTCCTTCATGGATGATGACCGCCCCTTCCGGGTAGGTCTTTTCTTCTACGATATAGGCATACACGCTTTGATTGACGGCCATTGAAAACGGTCCTTTTGAGAATATATGGGGAGACCTTTGAAAAATGACCGATTTTGTGCCAAATCAAGGAAGGCGAAAATTATAACCGCAGGAATATATAGAATATTTCGAGGATTATAATTTGAGCCTGACCTGTCTGCGTGCAAGGCACAGGC
>CAYTJI010000208.1:0-4252 GCA_964438065.1 uncultured Desulfobacteraceae bacterium
CCACTGGCCAGATTCAAAGCAACCGATCTGGAAAACCTGCAAGCCAAACACCCACTGTACGACAGAACGTCCGTGATTGTCATGGCGCCTTACGTCACCCTGGAGGCGGGAAGCGGTTGTGTCCATACCGCCCCCGGTCATGGACGTGAAGACTATGAGACAGGCCTGTTATACAACCTGGATGTATATTCGCCTGTCGATGATTCCGGGTGTTTTACACCCGATGTGGAATTTTTTTCCGGCCTCCAGGTGTTTGATGCCAACCGGGCTGTAAACGATAAACTCAGGGAAATCGGCGCGCTTCTGAAAGAGCAGGAGATTACTCACGAGTATCCCCACTGCTGGCGGTGCAAAAAACCGGTGATTTTCAGATCCACCGAACAGTGGTTTATCTCAATGGAAAAAAACAATCTGAGGCAGAAGGCCTTGGATTCCATTGGTGAAGTTTCCTGGATCCCTTCATGGGGGCGGGAACGTATCTACAATATGATCGCCAATCGTCCGGACTGGTGTATTTCCCGTCAGCGGGCATGGGGGGTTCCGATCACGGTTTTCTTCTGCAGACAGTGCGGTGCCACCGTGGTTTCCCCGGAAATCATTGAACATCTGTGCCGCATGATCGAAGAAAACGGCGCCGATGTCTGGTTTACGGAACCGGAGGAGAATCTGGTGCCTCCCGGTACCCGGTGCCCGGACTGTGGTGCAGACCGGTTTGAAAAAGAGACCGATATACTGGATGTCTGGTTTGATTCAGGGGTCAGTTACGCCGCGGTGATGGAAACCCGGCCATATCTGGACAGCCCGTCAGATCTCTATCTCGAAGGAAGCGACCAGCATCGGGGCTGGTTTCACAGTTCCCTGCTGTGTTCGGTGGGGACACGTGGCAATGCCCCATACAAGAGCGTCCTGACCCATGGCTTTGTTGTTGACGGCAGGGGTAAGGCCATGCACAAATCATCCGGAAACGTTATCGCGCCGGAAGAACTCATCCGGACCTACGGTGCGGAAATCATCCGGATGTGGGTCGCGGGCGAGGATTACCGGGACAATATCCGTTTGTCAAAGGAGATACTGCAACGGTTGACCGAGGCCTACCGACGGATCCGAAATACATGCCGTTATCTTCTGGGAAATCTCGCGGATTTTGACCCGGATAAGGACACGGTCCCGTACCCGCAGATGGATGAACTGGACCGGTGGGCACTGCACCGCTTGCAGGATTTGACCGAACGTGTGCTGAAGGCGTATGAAAATTTCAACTTCCATATCGTATATCATTCCCTGCACAACTTCTGCGTCCTTGACCTGTCCGCCTTTTATCTGGATATTATCAAAGACCGCCTTTATACCTCTCCCGCAAAATCAAAGGAAAGATGTTCGGCCCAGACGGCTATGAACGAAATCCTGGAGGCGCTCGTGCGACTGATGGCCCCTGTGCTTTCGTTTACAGCGGATGAGATCTGGCAGTACATGAACGGCAAAAACCGCCTGCCAAGCGTTCACGCAGACCTCTTTGTCCCTGTAAACGAAACCTACCGGGACAGAGAACTGGCCGAGCGCTGGGAGACGATTATCGCTGTGCGTAAAGAAGCGACAAGAGCGCTTGAACTGGCCAGAAAGGAGAAAAAAATCGGGCATCCCCTCGATGCCTCGGTGATCATCGGCCTTCCACCGGAGCTCATGGATAAACTGAGTCCCTACAAGGATCGCTTCAGGGAGATACTCATTGTGTCCGCCGCTGATCTGAAGCCGGCGGATGCACTTGAAAACGCGGTGGAAAGTGAAGCAATACCCGGGATGAAAGTGACAGTGGATCCATCCACAGACCGGAAATGCGAGCGCTGCTGGATCCATGATCCAACGGTAGGACAAGACGACAACCATCCAACCCTGTGCAAGCGATGCATCGACGTTCTGAGCGAAATTACGCCCTGATGATCTGCCCGGCGCTCGTCATCATCCTTCTGGACCAGATATCCAAAGCTGCTATTGTTGAGCATCTCCGGGTCCATGAGGGTATAACCGTTATTCCGGGTTTTTTCAGTCTGGTTCACGCGCGAAACCGGGGCATGGCTTTCGGCCTGCTGAACCGGCCTGACATCCATTTCGGTTTTTTCATCCTTGTAGGGGCCAGTCTTCTGGCGATTGTTTTGTTGTCCATCTGGTTTTTTAAACTCGGCAAAAATGAAACCCTGACGGTCCTGGCCCTTTCATTCATCCTGGGAGGAGCCTTAGGAAACCTCATCGACCGTCTCAGGTTCGGAGAGGTGATCGATTTTCTTGACTTTTATATGGGAAGATATCACTGGCCGGCATTCAATGTGGCGGATTCAGCCATTACTGTCGGCGCATTGCTGATCGCGACAACGGCGTTGCTCAGACGCGAGAAGTGACTCCCTCGTGAAAAGCCGCTTACATGCGGCTTTTCACGAGGGAGTCACTTCTCAAAGGTCTCAAGAGGTATGCTGCGGTGAGTAAGGTAGCCGGGCTTCTGTTTCGAATACCCCTTTCAGACTTTTTTTGGATTTGCCGCCATGTTTCTTTTCAAAAAAGATATCTCAGAAGATAAAAAACAGGCGCGGGTCAAAAATCGAAGGGTTCATTTGGCCAATGAACGGACCTTTCTGGCGTGGATCCGAACAAGCATCGGCATTATGGCGCTCGGGTTCATTATTGAAAAATTATTTCTCTCTCACGGCATTCCAGGCGACAGGGCCATCGCCTTTCTGGGCGTTTTTGTGGTGATACTGGGAGTCGGGGCGTCGCTGCTGGCCACGTACCGATTTCTCAAAACAGAAAGAGAAATCGCCGAAGATACTTTTCATCCGTCCATAACGGCGGACATCCTGTTGGCAGTACTGCTGAGTTCCATTGGCGTGCTGCTGGTGATCTATTTTATTATCGCGGCATAAATACGGGAAAAACAGGTCGCCCGGAACTTCCGTGCCGACGCATTGCTCAGATCAGTCAAGGAAAATTCCCGTGTATGTCATAAACCGCGGAGCTGTATATGGACAAGAGATACCGTTACCTGTTCGGACCCGTGCCATCCCGCCGCTTCGGCCGCTCGCTGGGCGTTGACCTGAGCCGTCCGAAGACCTGCAGCCTGGACTGCATTTTCTGCCAGCTCGGACGTTCCAGCGTGAAATCCGTTGATCGAAAAGAATACGTGCCCACTGAAATGGTCCTTGCCGAGTTAAAAGACTGGATCAGCACAGACGGCCGTGCGGATTACATCACCCTGTCCGGTTCCGGAGAACCGACCCTTCATTCCCGCTTCGGTGACGTCCTGAAATTTATCCGTAAACATACCGCCGTACCCGCGCTCCTTTTGACCAACGGCACCATGCTCCATCATCCCGAGGTTCGAGCGGCCGCTTGTCAGGCGGATACTGTCAAAGCGTCGCTCAGCGCCTGGGATGATCTTTCATACAGACGCATCAACCGGCCCCATCCCGCGCTGCGGTTCGACACACTTGTAGAAGGAGAAAAGGCCTTTCGGAAGGAGTACACCGGCACATTCTTCCTGGAAGTTTTTCTGGTCCGCGGGATCAACACGGCGCCGGATGATATCAAAAGGATCGCCGCCCTGACCCGGGAGATCGCTCCGGACCGGGTTCAGCTGAATACGGCCGTACGACCGCCGGCAGAAGAAGTTGTTGCTGCACTCAACCGGGAAGAATTGAAACAAATCTCCACCTTCTTTGATCCGGAGGCAGAGATCATCGCAGCATCTGAACTGACCGACGGCGATCCGCTCAGCCGGAATCAGGACGCCATACTGGCCATGCTCCGGAGACGGCCTTGCACGGCGGATGATATTGCCGGGGCTTTTACCATGCATATGAATGAAGTTTCAAAATACCTCGGCATCCTGATCCGGAACAAACGAATCGTGACAGAGCACAGAGATGGTCTCGTTTACTATACCGTCCCCTCCGGCAGAAGACGATAATACAGGTGCGGCGTGCGGACATCCCTCTGACGGCTTCATCCCCCAGAGGGACTTTCCCACCGGATGGGCGTAAAAAAGGCGTAACGTTCAAAGATCCCGTCACATAAACCCGAAACTGGATGAGACATGTATCCTGATCTTTTTACCATAGGCCCCTTCACCCTCCATACCTATGGACTTTTCGTGGCAGCAGGTTTTTTCGTCGGGATGATGACTGCTGTAAAACTTGCAAAACGGGAAGGAATCTCTTCGGAACAGGTGATGGACATGGGTTTTGTTATCATCTTATCCGCGATC
>CAYTJI010000209.1:0-4252 GCA_964438065.1 uncultured Desulfobacteraceae bacterium
ATTTTCAAAAACCCGAGACTTTATGGCCGCAGCAGGTTTTAGGTGAAATGTTTTTTCGTTTTCCACACGGTACCAGTCGTTCCTTTTTGAAAAATTGCGTGTTGCCTTTCCCGCCGGTGCGGCAATTCTGTGAAAATACAACTTCCGATTCCTTCTCCTGTTCGAAATTGCAATGCCCCGCAGGTGCAACCGGGACTGTCCATCCCTGGTTTTGATAGGCGAAAGCGCTGAATTTTCCGTGTTCGGGAAAAGCCGCCTTTTTCACAGGCATAGTGACTGGTTGCATGCTGTCAGAACCCGGGGCAGAGCAGAACCACCTGTATTCACAACCCGTTCCCGGCTGGAAGGGCCTGCCTTTCCAAGGGCTGGAAACAATGTCAGGTTATCCACGAGGTCTCACAAAAATGTCAGAAAAACCCTCCTATGAAGAACTGGAACAACGAGTCAAAAAGCTGGAAAACCAGATAGCCGAATACGCACGCACACTGGAAGGATTGAAAGAATCTGAGCAGCAATGGCGTGCGGTCCTGAAAAATGCACCTTGCTTTATCATCATCACGGACCGTGACGGCACCGTTCGATATGTGAATCGCTCGGTAGCCGGCCTGACCCCTGAAGACATGATCGGAAAAAATATCGACGAGTTCGAAGATGCTCAATACCATCACTACTCTCGACAGGCTGTTGAACAGGTCTTTGAATTCGGAACAGAGGGCTGCTACCAGGTCCGGGGACCGGGTCCGGACAGCACCCATGTATGGTATGAAATACATTTCGGCCCAATCACACGGAACGGCCAGATCGTGGCGGCGATATTCATATCCACCGAAATTTCTGAGCGAAAACAGACAGAGCAGGCATTGAGGGAAAGCGAGCAAAAATACCGCTTGCTCATTGATAATTACGGAGACCCCATTAATGTTTATGACCGAAACGGCGTCTGCCTGGTGATGAATCCTGCGGCAGCGGAAAATCTCGGAGGAAAACCCGAAGACTTTATCGGCAGACATGTCAAAGACTATCTCCCGGATCAGGCTGATGCCATATTGGAAAGGAACCGTAAGGTCATTGAATCCGGGAAAGGGGCCTCATTTGAAGAGATATTGCATTTTCGTTCGGGCAGAAAGTGGTTCTGGTCAAATTTCCAGCCGGTTCGGGATGCAAAAGGCAAAATTTATGCGGTCCAGGTCATCTCATACGATATCACAGAAAGGAAAAAGACCGAGGAGGCCTTGTACAGGGCCCGGAAAGAGTTGGAAATTCGGGTGGGAAAACGTACGGCGCAACTGGTAAAGGCCAACAAGAAACTCCAACATGAGATTGAAGAGCGCAAGCGCCTTGAAAAAGTGTTGATGCAGAAGGAAAAGCTGAAAACCCTGGGTGCCATTGCCGCAGAAGTCGCTCACGAAATTCGGAACCCGCTGGTTTCAATCGGAGGATTCGCCCAGCGCCTCAAGCAGAAACATCCCGAACTTCAGGAATGCGACATTATCCTGAGTGAGTCCAAGCGGCTGGAGAGGATACTGGCCAGAATAAGGAGCTATCTTGAACCTGTTGAGATGCACCCCCAGAAATGTTCCGTAAATGACATCATAAACAACTGTGTTCATCTTCTGTCTCCGGAGACAAAGGCAAGAAAAGTCAAGTACCGCTTGAATCTGATGGATGATTTGTCGCCGGCCTATGTGGATCCGGAAATATTGAGCCAGATTTTCATCAATCTCATCAGAAATGCCACCGAAGCCATGTCCGAAGGAGGAGACCTGTATATTCGGACGTTTGAAACCGGCCAGGATATCCAAATCGAATTCAAAAACCGCTCGCCCGCACTCAGAATCGACGAACCGGACATCCTCTTCATGCCGTTTTCAGAAGGGGGAAAGAGTATCGGTCTGCCGCTCTGCTACCGGCTGCTGAAGGAAATGGGCGGGGTGCTCTCAGTCGCTGCTGAAGATGGATTCATGGTTTCCTCCGTGTCTCTGCCGAAGTTATCAGACAGGCAGGATGAAAAAACGACCCGGGAACCAAATAATGTCTGACCTTATTCAGGACTTCCATTCCGGAGTTGACCCGAATACCTCCAAGCGTGCCGACAAATGTCGGGAGACTCCTGTGAGCATAAAATTTCGTTTTGCGAACCGGATAAAGATATTTCGGATTCTTGGCAAACAGATCTCCGATTCCGGATCTCCCGGCCGGGTCGTTTCAGGAGGTTACGGACGGGTGAAGTCTCCCCCCTCCCCGTTCCGGTCCTCAAGATATGGGGATTTCGGGTAGCGAAAAACCAATCAGTCCCGACGGCATCCGACAACGTTCAACAGACACCGCTACCACCTTGAATGTCAAATGCCGCCAAGGAAAACTTCCACCTCAAAAATGTGCACCACCCAAACTCCGATAGAAGATCTTCGGAGACATAGCCTCCGGGCGGTTGCATGCCCTGCCCCGAAAAACAACTTCCGCGTTGTTTATCTGGATATTTCATGTATAATATCAATACGTCCAAATGCTTATTCGGAGACTTCCCATGACCGTTCAAAAACGCAATTTTCTGGACATATACGCGCACAACTTCACTCGTGTCGCCATCGCCGTACCGCGCGTGCAACTTGCAGCGCCGCTTGAAAACGCGGCAGAGATCGCCCGCCTGTACCGGCGGGCATCTGATGAAGGGGCTGCATTGACGCTGTTTCCCGAACTCAGCCTGAGCGGGTATTCCCTTGACGACCTGCATCAGCAGGAAGCCCTGCTGCAGACGGTTCTGGAAAGTCTCCGGAAACTGCTTCAGACCACGGAATCCCGCTCCGCACTGCTCATTGCCGGGGCACCGCTACGGTTTGATGGAAGGCTCTTCAACTGCGCCGTTGTTCTGTCCGGGGGACGAATCCTGGGGATTGTACCCAAGACCTATGTGCCCGTTTACCGCGAGTTCTATGAAAAACGGCAGTTCGCAGGTGCCGGTGACGCACCGTCGGATACGGTTCTGTGCCTCGGGCAGGAGGTTCCATTTGGAAACAACATCATTTTCCGGGACTGCAACCACCCCGATCTGTGTGTACATGCTGAAATCTGCGAGGATGTCTGGGTTCCCATTCCCCCTTCAACCTATGCGGCACTGCGCGGGGCAACGATTCTGACGAATCTTTCGGCCTCCAACATAACGATCGGAAAATCCGCATACCGGCACCAGCTTGCCATGGGACAATCCGCAAAGGCCCTGTCCGCTTATTTGTATTCCGGCGCAGGCGCCGGGGAATCTACCACGGACCTGGCCTGGGACGGACATGCGCTGGTGTATGAAAACGGAGAACTTCTCGGGGAATCCAGAAGGTTTTCAGATGAAAACCAGTTGATATTCGCAGACATTGATCTCGACCGCCTTGTTCAGGAACGTATGAGAATGACAAGTTTCATTGACTGTGCCGCTCATCATCAAAACCGGGTGAGAGCTGTTCGCATGGTCTCATTTTCCTTCACCCCTCCCGATCAGACAGTCCGCCTTGTCAGGAAGATTGAACGTTTTCCGTTCGTTCCCATTGACGTGGGGCAACGTGACAGACGCTGCTATGAGGCCTACAACATCCAGGTCAGCGGTCTCGTCCAGAGGCTGCGGGCAACGGGCATTGAAAAAGTCGTTATCGGTGTTTCCGGGGGTCTGGATTCAACCCACGCGCTCATCGTATCGGCCCATGCCATGGATCGTCTGGGTCTTCCCCGGAAAAATGTCCTTGCGATTACCATGCCCGGATTCGCGACATCGGAAAGCACCTACGCCAACTCCATCGGACTCATGAAGGCCCTGGGGGTATCCCGGATGGAAATCGATATCCGGCCATCCTGCAAACAGATGTTCGCAGATATCCATCACCCATTTTCAGCCGGGAAAAAGCAATATGATATCACCTTCGAAAATGTCCAGGCCGGTGAACGGACCAGCCACCTGTTTCGTCTTGCCAACCTTCATCAGGCCCTTGTGGTCGGCACCGGGGACCTGAGCGAACTGGCCCTCGGATGGTGTACCTATGGTGTAGGGGATCATATGTCCCATTACAATGTGAATGCTTCCGTGCCGAAAACCCTGATCCGGTATCTCATTACCTGGATCGCGGACCACGGGAAAGTCTCCCCGGAAACAGCCGCCGTACTGCGGGAAGTACTGTCATGCCCCATCAGTCCGGAGTTGATCCCCGGGTCAAATGCGGATGTCCCCAGCCAAAGCACGGAAGATGTCATAGGCCCGTATGATCTTCAT
>CAYTJI010000210.1:0-4250 GCA_964438065.1 uncultured Desulfobacteraceae bacterium
AAAAGGCATCGAAAATGGTGATGAATTCATTTTGTGATTTCATGCGTCCTGAAAAGACCTGGATGTTGTCTATCAGGAGATAATCCAGCCCTGCGTAAGTGTTTCTCCAGTCCGTCAGCTGTCTGTTTTTTCTGGCGATGGAATTTTCAAAACAGAAGCGCTCCGCGGGAAGGTACCTCACCTTTGCACGCGGGTTGTTTTTAAGTACATGGTTTCCGACGGCATTGAGAAGGTGTGTTTTCCCAAAACTCTTCTTGCTAAAAATATATAAAGGGTTGTAGTCTTGGGCCGGGTTTTCGGCGACTTCCATGGCCGAGGCGTATGCGAAACGGTTGTTCCTGCACAGGAAAAAATTTTTAAATGTGCTGGACGCATTCAAATGGCAGGCGATGGAATCCGGGAGGAAGGGCCGCCTGATCCGTTGGCCGTTTTTGGGCCGAAAGGGACCCGGATAGGTGAACCGGATTTCCGGTTGAGACTTCAAATGCCGGGCAAAAGACTTCCGGATGAGCGGTATGTAGTTATCACGGAGCCAGTTTGCAACATAGCGGTTGGGAACCTCGATAACGGCCTCGTGGTTGTCGACTTCCAGCAAATTCGTCCGGGAAAACCACATCCGGACATCTTCCTCTGATGTGGCCGATGCAACATGGGTCATTATTTTGTGCCATATCTCTTTTTTTGTCGTCATTTGAATAAAACACAAGACAGGTCTGTAACTTATTTTGAAACAGTTAATTTTACATGAAAATTATTAATATATCAACTGGAATATTGTTAAAAGGGAGGTGACAAATGACCTATTCAATTGCATTTGCCGGAAAGGGAGGTACCGGTAAGACGACCATGGCCGGTCTCATGATCCGGTATCTCGTTGAAAATGGAAAGACGCCGGTTCTGGCCGTGGACGCGGATGCCAATGCCAATTTAAACGAGGTCCTGGGCGTGGAAGTGGAAGAGACGCTGGGGGATGCCAGGGAGCAGATGAAAAGCGGGGTCTCGGCAGGGATGACAAAGGATGTCTTTATGGAAATGAAGATCCAGCAGGCGGTCGTGGAGTCCGAAGGTTTTGACCTGATCGTTATGGGTCGGCCGGAGGGGGCCGGCTGTTACTGCGCTGCAAACACCCTTTTGACCCAGTTTCTGGATCAGTTGATTGACAATTATCCCTTTGTGGTAATGGACAACGAGGCCGGAATGGAGCACCTGAGCCGGTTGACCACCAACAATATCGAGGACCTGGTGGTCGTATCCGACCCGACCCGCAGGGGCGTTCAGGCCGCCGGAAGAATCGTGCAGCTTGCGGATAAGCTGAAACTGAATATCGCCCGGAAACGGTTGATCGTCAATCGTGTCAGGGAAGGTCAGGATGAGGATATTTCGGCCGCGGCCGCCGTCTATGGTCTTGAGGTGGCGGGGACGGTCCCGGAAGACCCGGAAGTCCAGGAGTTCGACCTCAAGGGAAAACCCACGGTCGCGATTTCTGGCGATAACACGGCCCTGCGCGCCGCATATGCTGTTTTTGATGTGATGTTTGCGGCTCAATAACCCCTTTTTCAGCATAAAAATACATATATTTTGTATTACAACTAACGATATATACAATATATTGAGTACACAAGGGCCCAAAAAGGCGTTTAAATCATTCAAAAAATTGCTTGACAAGTGAATAGATATTCATTTAATAGATTTGGATTGAAGACCCTCTGTTTGGAGAGGAATTTTTTTGTCTTTTTTTGTTCTATTTTTCACAATAGGGGGCTGGCCAAGTCGTCCGTTCAACCGAGCGGTTTTTTAAGGAAGCCAGGAAGACTTCCATAACCTGGTCGAACATGCGTTTTGGAACGGTCTTTTAACAGGATATCGGTCACAACTTAACCAAGGAGGTAACGAAATTGGCCTTTCAAATTCCCGAACAACCCTATTCCGGAAAAATAGGGGTGACAACGGTGGGCACGGGTAGTGACGCTTTACAGCTGGGAGGTGAAACCGCCTACCCATTTCATCTTTTTGAAGGGGAAATGCCCAATCCTCCTAAAATTGCCATGGAGGTGTGGGATTATGATCCTTCAGAGGAATGGCCGGCCGCGGCCGTGGCCCCGTTCAAGGATGTGATTGCGTCACCGGATGCCTGGGCGAAGAAATGTGTTGAGGCGTACGGTGCCGACATGATTGTGCTTCAGCTCAAAAGTACCGATCCCAACGGAATGGACCGCGGCCCTGACGAGGCATCGGATGTGGCGAAGAAAGTGGTGGACGCGGTAACGGTGCCGGTGGTCATGTGGGGTACGGCAAACAACCAGAAAGATGAGGAAGTCCTCAAGGCGATTGCCGAGAAATGCCAGGGAAAAAACCTCGGCCTGGGGCCGGTGGAAGAGGCGAACCATAAAGGGGTCGGCGCTTCCGCCCTCGGCTACGGTCATGACGTGGTGGCGTCCTCGCCCATTGATGTGAACCTGGCAAAACAATTGAACATCCTTCTGGGAAATCTTGGTGTGCCGCTTGACAAGATTATTGTTGATCCCACTACAGGCGGTCTGGGATATGGTATCGAGTATTCCTATTCCGTGATGGAGCGGATACGGATGGCCGCCCTGACACAGGAAGACGACAAACTTCAGACGCCGATGATCAACAATGTCGGGAACGAGGTATGGAAATGCAAAGAGGCGGGGCAGAGCATTGAAGAGGCCCCCACCATGGGCGACCCGGAACGGCGCGCTATTCTCATTGAGACCGTGGCGGCGGTTTGCTATCTCATGGCCGGATCCGATGTGGTGATTCTCCGTCATCCGGAGTCGGTCCGGCTGGTCCGGGCGTTTATCGACCGGATGATTAATGGCGGATCGGCGGCCGATATCGGCGGGATTTCAAAAAATATAGAAGAGCATGCCGCGGACCTGCTGGCCCTGTCTCCGGAACCGAACCTCGACTTTGGCGAACCGGAGGCCAAGGCGAAGGAAGCGGCCAAGCCCAAAAAGAAGGCCCCGCCAAAGGCGGAAAAGGCCGCCCCGGCAACCAAGGAAGAGAAAAAGAAGGAAAAGGTTGTTGAGATGAAGGCCGAGGCCGAAAAGAAGGCCGCCCCGGCACCGAAGGCGGAGGCCGCCCAGGCGGCGCCAGAACCAGAAGATGACGCAAAGGCCAAAGCGGAGGCCGAGGCCAAGGCAAAAGCCGAAGCCGAAGCAAAGGCCAAGGCGGAGGCCGAGGCGAAGGCAAAGGCCGAAGCCGACGCAAAGGCCAAAGCGGAGGCCGAAGCAAAGGCAAAGGCCGAAGCTGAAGCCAAGGCGGAGGCCGAAGCAAAGGCAAAGGCAAAGGCCAAGGAGGCGGAGGACCTGAAGGCCCTGAGGTATCAGCGGGCCCTGGAGAGAGAAAAGCACGAGGCCCAAATGGCGGCCCGGGAAACGAAAGAGGTCTCCAAGACCCCTGCTCCCCAGCAGCTGAGCCTGGTGGAAAGACTGACGCAGAACCTGAGCCGGATCCATAAGCGCGGTTAAGTTAAGCAGAGCTAATATTAATTCAAAAATATGGGGAGGAACCTCAAAATGGCTACAGAAGAGGTCAAGAAAAAAATGGTCGCAAAAAAGGAAAAAAAGATGCCGAGTCCAGCGGACCTGGCCCTTGACACGGCAACCCAGGAGATGATCACCCGGTCACGGGAGATGGAAGTGGAGACCATCTTCGACCGGGCTCAGACGATGAAACCGTGTAATATCGGTGCACAGGGAACCTGCTGCAAGAATTGCTCGCAGGGCCCGTGCCGGCTCCCCCTGCCCAAGGGAGGCATTGAAGGAGAGGACACCCGGAAAGGCCTGTGCGGCGCCACGGCCCATACCATCGCGGCCCGGAATTTCGCCAGGATGGTGGCGGGGGGCGCTGCGGCCCATTCGGATCATGGAAGGGGTGTGGCCGAGACCTTTCTGGCGGCGGCCAGGAAGGAGACGGACGATTACCGGATTATGGACACCCGCAAGCTCCTGGAGATTGCACCTGATTTTGGCGTGGATATCACGGTTGAGGGCGAGAACGGCGAGGTGCTGGACCGTGATATCGACGAGATCGCGGTGGAGGTCGGCGAAAGGGCGCTTGCCCAGTGGGGACAGCAGAGCGGTGAGGTCTGCACGGTCAGGCGGGCCCCAAAGGCACGTTACGAATTGTGGAAAAAACTGGGCGTGGTTCCCCGCGGCATCGACCGGGAGATCGTGGAGATCATGCACCGGACCCATATCGGCGTGGACCAGCACTATGAAAAC
>CAYTJI010000211.1:0-4209 GCA_964438065.1 uncultured Desulfobacteraceae bacterium
AGGCAAGCACGAGCAGGTCGGGCTGGATGGCCATGTCACGGCCGAGCACGTGGTCCCTGACGGTGACGCTTATCCTGTCACCGGATTTTTCAACTTTCGGCTTTTCTTCAAGGCTGTACCGGATGAATATGACGCCGTGCTCTCTGGCTTTCCTGTACAATTCTTCCCGCTGACCATAGGTCCGGATATCGCGGTAGAGTACAAATATTTCAGCATCCGGATGCATGCGCTTAAGTTCCAGAGCGGATTTGACCGTGTGCGTGCAGCAGACTTTGGAGCAGTATGGCCTTTCAGTGTCCCTTGAACCCACACACTGGATAAATACCGCACGCTTGATGTCGGGAATCTCTTTCTTGTTAAATGCCTCGTCCAACTCCAGGTGTGTCATTACCCGGCTGTCCTGACCGTAGAGGTATTCATCGGGTTTGTATTCCTGCGCGCCCACGGCAACGATGACAGCGCCGTGTTTGAGCGTGCTATGCGAGCCTTCCCGGGAAATGGTTGTCTCATAATTGCCGACAAATCCGGTTGTTTCCGTGACCGTGGTGTTCTTAAACACTTCGATCTGCGGGTGACTTTCCACCTGGTCGATCATGTCTTTGAGCGCGTCCGCCACAGGGTCTCCCTGCCAGGTGTCATGGAGACTCAGGGCATTTCCCCCCAGCTCGTTGGATTGTTCTATGAGATATGTGTGGAAGCCCTGACCGGCCAGGCCGAGGGCCGCCGCCATACCCGCGATGCCGCCTCCAATCACCATGGCCCTGTTGTCCACGGAAATGGTCGGCTGGGGCAGCGGTTGAATCAACTGCGCCCGGGCGGCGGCCATGCGAACGAGGTCCTTGGCTTTCAGAGTCGCGTCTTCTCTTTGTTTGCTATGGACCCAGGAACACTGGTTCCGGATATTGGCCATTTCAAAGAGGTATTTGTTGAGACCCGCGTCCTGGAGGGTTTCCTGGAACAGGGGTTCATGTGTTCTGGGCGTACAGGCAGCGACCACTACACGGTTCGAACCCTTTTCTTCAATCACCGCCTTCATTTTGTCCTGTGTGTCCTGGGAGCAGGTAAACAGGTTCTCCTCCACATAAACAACGCCGGGAAGCGTCCGGGCATATTCGGCCACCGCCGGCACATCCACGATCCCGCCGATATTGACGCCGCAGTTGCACACGAAGATCCCGATACGGGGGTCTTCTGAAGACACGTCTTTCTGTTCAGGATACTGCTTTTCCTTCACCAGCAGGCCCCGGGCCGAGGAAAGGCTTGCCTCCGCCTCGCAGGCGGCGGCACTTGCTTCCATGACGGAGTAGGGAATGTCTTTGGGCTCCAGAAAGGCCCCGCATACATATATGCCTTTTCTGGATGTTTCCACAGGGTTAAAAACACTGGTCCGGGCGAAATTATCGGAATCCAGTTCAATGCCCAGCCGTTCTGCGGTTTCAGCAAGTTCCCGGGATATTTCCATCCCCACGGAGAGCACCACCATGTCAAAGGTCTCAATCTGAATATTACCCTCTTCATCCACGTAACGCAGGGTGATGTCCCGTGTCTCCGGGTCTTCTTCAAGGGTGTGGACCCGGCACCGGACAAACCGGACGCCCTGTTCTTTTCTGGCGCGGTCGTAATACTGCTCGAACTCCTTGCCGTAGGTTCGCATGTCCATGAAGAAAATGGCCGTGTCCAGGTCGTAGTCTGCATGTTCTTTGGAGATAACCGCTTCCTTAACGGCATACATACAGCAGACGGATGAACAATAGGCGTGGTCGCATTTGTTGATGTCCCTGGATCCGACACACTGCAGCCAGGCGATTTTTCTGGGTTCCTTGTGGTCGGATGGCCGCATGAGGTGACCCTGGTACGGTCCGGTCGCGCTCAGGATACGTTCGTATTCCATACTGGTCAGGACGTTTGCAAATGCCGAATACTGGTAGGTTTGGAACCGGCCCGGATCAAAAGGATCAAACCCCGGTGCCAGGATTACCGAACCTACGTTCAGGGAGATCTTCTCTTTCTGCTGGGCATGCGTCTCCAGTGTGACGGCTCCGGCCTTGCAGACCTTCACACATTCAAAACATTCACAGCAGCCCCCGCAGTTGATGCACCGCTCCGCTTCCCGTCTGGCGGCATCTTCATCCGGGCCCAGATTGACCTCATCAAATCCTGCAAGACTTTTTTCCACCGGCAGGGTTCGGGTTTTCAACCGCTGACGGTGAGGCGTATCTTTCGGAATTTCCAGCCACGTGTCGCCCATTGGGGGTTCTTCCCGCCATTTGGTGGGCAGTTCTTCTCCCCGCATGTATCCGGCCATATACCGGGCGGCTCTTTTGCCTGCATCGACCGCTTCAATGACCGTGGCGGGTCCGGTAATGACATCCCCGCCCGCGAATATCCCCGGAACACTGGTTTGAAGCGTTTCCGGATTGACCTTCAGCAGGTTCCAGTTGGAAACCTCGAAATCACTTCCCAGAAAATGCAGATCGGGTTCCTGTCCGATGGCCGGTATCACATGCGATGCTTCAATGAAGAATTCCGAGCCCTCCACCGGAACGGGTTTTCTTCTACCGCTGGTATCCGGCTCAGTGAGCCGTGTCCGAATGCATTCAATTCCTGACAACTTGCCGTTTTCGCCGGATATCCTCAGGGGAGCCACGAGGTAGTGGATTTTGACGCCCTCCCTTTCGGCCTCTTCCACTTCTTCACGCTCCGCAGGCATCTCCTGCTCGGACCGGCGGTAAATGATGTGGGCCTCTTCCGCCCCGAGCCGCAATGCGACACGGGCGGCATCCAGTGCGGAATGCCCGCCACCGATAACAACGGCCTTTCCTTCGAGACGGCTCAGTTCTCCCAAGTGAACAGCAGTCAGAAAAGAGGTGACTTCTTTGACGTTTTCAGCCTCCTCACCGGGAATTCGCAGCTTCAATCCTTTCCACGCCCCGCTCCCGATAAAGATGGCCTTGGCCCCATGGTCCCGAAGCTCATCAATGGTAATATCTTTTCCGATGGTTGTGTTGGTATGGATTTTTATGCCGTATCGGCTCAGGTTACTGATTTCGGCGTCCAGTATGGCCCTTGGAAGCCGGTGTTCAGGGATCCCGTAGCGCATCATGCCGCCTGCCTCGGGCATGGATTCATAGACATCGACCTTGTAACCGTCCAAGGCGAGGAAATACGCGGCCGTAAGCCCCGCAGGTCCGGAGCCGATGATGGCTACCGATTCATTTTTCGGCTCAATCTCAGGCACCGGGATTTCAGCCAGATCCGTTTGGTCCGCTGCAAATCTTTTCAGTTCCCGGATCGCGATCGGTGAATCGATTTCAAGGCGCCGACAGCTCTTTTCGCAGGCATGGGGGCAGACCCGGCCAAGGATGCCCGGGAAAGGCAGATCCCGCATGATGATTTCAATGGCTTCCCTGTATTTGCCTTCCTTTACCATCTGTACATAGCCCTGGACATCCAGGTTGGCCGGACAGGCCTGTCTGCATGGGGCCATGTCCAGCTTTTCAATGGCAAACCCCCCAGGGATGGCCTGCGCATAGGGCTTATATGTGGCCTTGCGCCGGGCCAGCCCCATGTCGTATTCACTGGGCCGGGTTACCGGGCAGACCTCTGCGCAGTCCCCGCAGGCGGTACACAGGCTGTTGTCGATATAGCGTGGGTTTTTGACAAGATTGACCTGGAAATTGCCGTTGTCACCGTCAATGTTCTCAACGTTGGCGCAGGTATGAAGCTGGATGTTGTTGTGCCGGCCGACCTCGACCAGTTTCGGAGAGATAATTCACATGGCACAGTCATTGGTGGGAAATGTTTTATCCAGTTGAGCCATGACACCGCCGATGGCGGGAGATTTTTCTACCAGGTGAACAAAAAAACCGGAATCGGCTAAATCCAGAGCCGCCTGCATGCCGGCGATACCGCCGCCGACAACCATGACCGACCCCTGGACATTCTGGGCCTTTTCAGAATCCATCAGTTGTTTGCTCCTTATGTCAAAACGAAAACTCGACGGTTACTTTTGATAAAAAAATGACGGAGTGAAAAAAGTCACAAGTTAACTGTATATAGAAAAAGGCATTTTATTGTCAAGAAATATTTGAGGAAGAATTTCTTGCCCCGGCAATGTTTTTGTGGTGTAATAATAGACAGTTCGAAAAAATGCTGAATCTCTGTTTTATTGCAACCTAAAACCTGCATAAACTATTTTCAAAAAGGAAA
>CAYTJI010000212.1:0-4176 GCA_964438065.1 uncultured Desulfobacteraceae bacterium
CATAGCGAGGATAGCAGACGGAATTACCCACTTCAACAGGGCCCCCGCACGGCCTTTCGGAGGGACCTGCTCCAGAGACTCGACATCTACCGGTCGTTGCCACCAGTACCGGATACCCGGGATGTGCCCGGCCCCGACCACGGCAACGATACTTTGACCGGGTGCTGTCCTGATTTTCTGGGCCAGATACTGATCCCTCTCGTCAATCAGAATATGCCTCAACTCGGGAAGTGTTTCGCCGATTTCAGAAAGAAGGGTTTCAAGAACGTCCGTCTGTTTCATTCTTTCAATATCTGCCTGTTCCAGCTTATCCATATCCCCCATGGACACGATAAGCTGAACGGCCAGTTTCAGTCTTGTCCAGAGGCTCATCAGACGCCATGCCCTGGACAGTGTTGTGCGGATATCTCTGTCTGCCAGATGGATATGCGCATTAACGGCCTGCGCCGATTGAATGGCCCGCAACATCTCCTCTCCCGGCTGAATGCCCAATTTTTTCCCAAGTCTTTTCTGAAAATGCGCCATGAGAAGGTTGGAAAGAAGCAAAAAAGACTTTTTTTCCTTGATGACCTTTACAATGTCTGTTTCCTCCCACTGCTTTTTTTTGGTCATGGACCGGTATCTGGAATAGCACAATTCAACGCTGACCGTGTCCGGCCTTTCCTCTCTGATCACACGCTCGACCAGTTCAGCGCTTTCCAGTGAAATGTGCGCTGTTCCCAGCAGGACGACCTCTTTCCCTTCATAATGGAGCCGATAGGTATTGCTCATATCCGTCATTGACTCTGCCTGTATGTTCGGGGATCCTCCGGGCCCATGTTACGGGGATTCCGGCCGGGTGATGCGGAAATGCCCTGTTTTCTGTTGAAGAAACGCGTATAAAGGTCTATAGAAACAAAGGCCGTTGAAGTAATGGCTGTCTCTTCGCGCAAGGCGGATATTGGCCAAAAAGACCATTTATGGATGGACACTAGTTACCATAATCCATGAGGCTTTCCAAGTAATTTCGGGTTGAACCTTGATGTATAAGCGGGACTTCTGCACGATGTGCCTCGTGCGGGACACACCTGCCGTCAGCGACAGGACTTCCCGTTTCTCCAAAACCGAGACGGTATACGATCATGAGTATCGGAAACAACGAAAAAAAGACAAACGAACGCAGGATAGACCTGCAAACCCTTCAGGGAAAACTGTGCGTGGCACTTTACGAAAAGGCGGGAGATGAGGGCCTTCAGATCATAGAACAGATTTACGGCCGGTATGGGTATGAGGTCGGTCTGGGGCTCAGGAAAAAATGGAATCCCCAAGACTTCTCCGAGGCCTCCAGGCAATTTGAAAAGATGACCAACGAGGCCGGTCTTCCTTCAAAGGTGGAGATAAAAGGCAGGGAGGCCTGCTGGACCTCGTATCGTTGCCCCCTGGGGCTGCAAAATACCTACCGGCAAGTGTGCGAAGCCGTTATGGCTATGGACCGTGAAATATTCCGTGCGTTGCTTGGGCTGGAAAAAGGAAAAATCGAGATTGAAATTCAGAAGACCGTGGCTGACGGCGATGATTTCTGTTTGGGTGTTGTCAGAATGGTGTAAATGGATCAGAAGGCGAAAAACCGCTTAAAAGCGCTGTTGAGAGAAGGGGTTCGGGAAAAGATTTATCCCGGAGCCGTGCTTCTTGTCGCCTTCCGCGGAAAAATTGTTTTTTTTCAGGAAGTCGGACGGCGTTCCCTTGTGCTGCCCGCCTGTCCTGTCCGGAAAGACACCATATTTGACCTGGCGTCCCTGACAAAACCCCTGGCGACCACACTGGCCGTCATGAAGTGCGTGGATAACGGCACCCTCACCCTTGACCAACCGCTTGAAAACCTGCTTCCCGCCCCGCTCCCCGGAGACAAACGGCATCTGACACCGAGATGGATACTGGCTCATTGCTCGGGTTTCGCAGCCTGGAAGGCCTTCTACACGGAGCTTGTCCGGCATCCCTCTAAAGAGAGGAAAAAACTGCTTCGGAAATGGGTGATGGAAAGCCCTCTGGCGTATTCACCCGGGAAAAAGAGTCTTTACAGCGATCTCGGCTTCATGATTCTCGAATGGGTTGTGGAAGAATGCACCGGCAGCCCACTGCACGAATTTATCAATCAGAATTTTTTGTCCCCGCTTTCTCTGGGACGGATGTTTCTGGATGACGGAAATACCCGGCACAGGCGACCCCCCTCCCATTTCGCGGCAACAGAGAACTGTTCATGGAGGAAACGGATCATACACGGCACAGTACATGATGAAAACGCCTACGCACTCGGCGGATATTCCGGGCATGCGGGTCTTTTCGGTACCGCCGCAGATATCTATACGATTACAATGCTCCTGCGCGACCATTATCTGGGAGAAAGACAGGATTACTTGAGCACGGAAACGGTCAGGACATTTTTTATGCGACAGAACCTGGTCAAAGGAAGTACCTGGGCCCTCGGTTGGGATACCCCTTCACCCCGGGAGTCCAGTTCGGGGATGTTTTTTTCGGAAAAAAGTGTCGGCCATCTGGGCTATACAGGGGTCTCTTTGTGGTTGGATCTTGAGCAGGATGTGCTGGTCATTTTTCTTTCAAACCGTATCCATCCCAGCCGCAGGAACGAAAAAATCAGGGCCTTCCGGCCATTACTTCACAACACGATCATGAGGGAGGGTTTGCTTCATGGGAGAAATTAAAAGCACGTTGGACATCATTATGGAAAAGACCCGGAACCTTACCCTGACCGACGAAGAAAAAAAGGCCTTCCGATACAAAGAGATGGAAGGGAAAATTAAAGGCCTCATTGTAAAATTCCTTGACGGTCTGACAGACATGAAAAAACTTGAAAAGGAAATCCGGGCGCTGGAGGAAAAAAATCCCGGGTCTGCCGTGGAATGTCTGAAAAAAGCCTGCCTGGAGCGTGTGGACCCGCTTACCGATAATGTGCTGCTTCTTGATATCCTGGAAAACGTCGCCGGCCTGGACATTTCATCTCTCAGGGGCCGGCTTACGGAATTTCGTACAAACCTGGATCACGAAAAAGCCGCTCGTGAACAGGCTCTCGCTGAACAGCTCCGGAAAAAAGGCATTTCCGGCTCCGCAGTCTTGCCCAACATCCGGGCAGACGAGAACTGGATCCGGTTTATGCAGGATGCAAAAGAAGCCTTTATGAAAAGGTTGCCGGATCTGCTTTAAGCAGATGTGAAAAGATATGGGCAAAGAATCATGCAAGCCGGCCGAAAAGGGCAATGATCCGTTCCTGTCCGGAGCCATCCGCACGGCATGATTAACGGATCAGGATGATGCTGCCGTGTGTTCGATAGCCAGACAGCTCAGCCGGCCCAGGCTGTTGAGCAATTCCATTTCTTCATGAGTGGGTATTTTCCTGGATGTGTAATAAACCCTGAGGATGCTGTAGGTGGTTTCATTCACTGTGAATGGAATCCCAATGACGGCCTCTACCCCTTCTTTCCTGGCTGCTTCATGGTTCTGGACACGGGGATCGTTTTCAAAGTCATTGAGAATGATTGTATTTCCCTGCATGATTTCAGTGATACTCTTGCCATGGTCGATCGCGCCGGATTCGAGATACTCTTCGCTCAACCCGTAACTGGAGACAACCTTGAGATCAAATGTCCCATGCTCAAGGACACGGATCGTCGCGCCCTTGGCCGCGGTCAGTTCGGTGGAAAGCGAACAGATGAACAGCAGGGTGTCCGCAAGATCCTCTTCCTGATATATCACATCAATCACCCGTACAAGTGCATAGAAATACGAATCAATCACATTCTGATCCATGGTCGTGCCTCCAGACCGTGCTGTTGCAACCACACTTATGTCCTGTCAGATTTCCGGCGTGCGGGACGGCTCATGCCAACTCGATCATGGGTCCGGGTTCATCCTGTCGGCCGATCACGATGCCTGTCTTTCCCAGTCCGCATTTCTCAAGAACAACCGCTGCTTTCCGATAGGCCTTCTCCGGGCTGTTGTTCGTCTCGCTCAAATGGGCGAGGACTACTTTCTCCAAATTCTCATGGCACAGGCGCATAAGCAGCGATCCTCCCTGCTCATTCGAAAGATGTCCCTCACGACCTTTAATCCGCTGCTTGAGAAATATCGGATAAGGACCCTGTTCCAGCATCGGCAGATCGTGGTTGAATTCCAGAACCAGGG
>CAYTJI010000213.1:0-4174 GCA_964438065.1 uncultured Desulfobacteraceae bacterium
ATTGTGGCTTTGGTTTGCAACTGGTGTACGTATACGGCCGCCGACCTGGCAGGAACTTCCCGGCTGAGCTATCCCAAAAACGTAAGGCTGATCCGGGTCATGTGCACCGGCATGGTTGACCCGCAGTATATCATCAAGGCCTTCCTGGAAGGAGCAGATGCCGTTCTGGTCAGCGGGTGTCACCCGGGAGACTGTCATTACATCAACGGCAATTACAAGGCACGCAGAAGGATCAAACTGCTCAAGGAGATTCTTCCCCTGTTCGGATTTGAGAAAGAACGCCTGCGTCTGACGTGGATTGGTGCGAGTGACGGAATCATGTTTGCCGAGATCATGCGGGAGCTCACTGTTCAGATAAAGGCCCTGGGTCCCGGTCAGGCAAAGCTGCAGATGGTCATCTGATGATCATGCCGATGGAAATCCCATGTCCAGGCTGACGCATTGGGTACCACGGCCGATTCTGGACCTGAGACCCGAATCATTCGGAGGATAAAATGGCAATAACGGCAAAAATCGAAATCCCGAACCAGGATCTGATGGCACCATTGCAGGAATTTTTTCGATCTATTCTCGAACTGGAGGATATCAGCGCGATCCTGGTCCCGCAACACCTTCCCATGAAAAACGTCGTCATGCCCATGCTTGTTACCGACCCCGAGCACCTGGATGGCATTGACCCGTTAGCCCCGTACTTCCCCCTGAACGCTTCCAAGGTCGTTGCGCGGCTCACCCGCAGGCCGATGGGAGGAAAAATCGCGGCTGTTCTGCGGCCGTGCGAACTCCGGGCCTTTGTGGAACTGGTGAAGCTGAAACAGGGGCGGACCGATGAACTGGTCCTGATCGGGCTGGACTGCCTGGGGGCATACAACAATACGGATTACTTCCGTTTCGCAGGAGAGGACACAAAAAACGCGACGATTCAATTTTACAAGAATGCCCTTTCCGGAAACAATGACGGGGCTGAAGGTCTTGAACTTGCAGCCGCCTGCAAGGCCTGCGAACACCCTGTTCCGGATGCCGCGGATATTGTTATCGGACTTTTTGGAGTGGATATCGATACGTATCTGCTGGTGCAGACACAAAGCCCGACCGGTGAAGATATCATTGACCGGGTGGGGTTACCATTGACGGAAGAACCCTCTTCGAGAAAGGAGGCGGTCAGTCAGTGGATTGAAAAGCGTATCACGTACCGGGACCGGATGTTCGAGGAAACCGCAGAGGCAACCAACACGCTTGAAAAGCTGACCCGATACCTGGCCGGTTGTGTGAATTGCTACAACTGCCGGGTTGCCTGCCCGGTCTGCTACTGCAAGGAATGCGTTTTTGTTACGGATGTCTTTGATCATGATCCGTCACAGTATCTGCAATGGTCGAAACGCAAAGGGGCCATTAAAATGCCGACAGACACGGTATTCTATCATATGACCCGCCTGGCCCACATGAGCACCGCCTGCGTCGGATGCGGACAGTGCTCAAATGCGTGCCCGAATGACATCCCCGTGATGGAACTTTTCCGCACAGTGTCCCGAAATACGCAGAAGGCGTTTGGATATGAGGCCGGAAGGGATGTGAATGAAGATCCCCCTCTGTCCGTATTCCGGGAGGAAGAATTCGCGGATGTCGTAGGAATCGATTAATGAAACCCTGAAACATTATGTCAACGGCTGATGAGCAAACACTGATATCACACAGCATCCATGATGTGGATAGAATATCCCCTTGCACGTTTTTTTCCAAAGTCAAGCGCAAGACCAGGGAAAACCGGAGGATATCATGATTAAAAAGATCGGCAGGGCACTGGTGGTCGGCGCAGGAATCAGCGGCATCCGTGCCGCGCTCGACCTGGCCGAAACCGGGTACAACGTAACCCTTATAGATCAGTCTGATCATCTGGGCGGCGTACTCAGCCAGCTGGATTACCAGTTTCCCACCAACCGATGCGGCATGTGCAAAATGCTTCCACTCGTCGATCGGGATGCCTCTTCGCAGTATTGTCTTCGTAAAGGTCTTTTTCACGAAAATATCGATATCCATCTTTCAACCGAACTGGTCTCCCTGTCCGGGGAACCGGGTAATTTTCAAGTCACCCTCCGCGAAAAAGCAAGGTGGGTGGACCCGGACCTGTGCGTGGGCTGTGGTATCTGTGCGGACGTATGCCCGGTGGAGGTGCCGGATGTTTTTAATGCCGGCCTTTCGTCGAGAAAAGCCATCTATCTCCCGGTACCGCATGCGGTTCCGAACCCGTATGTTATTGACTTTTCGTCATGCACACGGTGCGGAGAATGTGAAAAAGTCTGTCCCACCACTGCCATTCGTCTGTCTGAACAGGAAAGGGAAAAATTCCGGATCCTAGTCGTGGATGACGAACTGATCGTGCGGGACTCCCTCCGGGAATGGCTCGGAGAAGAAGGGTTTACCGTGGATATCGCCGAGTCCGGCCAAGAGGCGCTGGAAATGCTGGCGCGAACACCATACCGCTTGATGCTCACGGATATCAAGATGCCGGGCATGGATGGTGTTGAGCTGCTCAAAAAAGCAAAAGAAGATTACCCGGAGCTGACTGTCGTCATGATGACCGCCTATGCCACTATGGAAACAGCGGTTGAAGCAATGAAAATCGGAGCACTGGACTATCTTGTCAAACCTTTTAATCCTGACAAGCTGGTTCCCATGACCCTTCGGATTTATGAAGATCTTGAAGCAACAAAGGGGCGGCGGATGGAAGTGGATGCCGTCGTCCTCTGTGGCGGGATCGACTACTTCGACCCTGCCGGGGGGAAAAACATTTGGGGTTACGGTCTGTACCCCAATGTGGTAACGAGCCTGGAATTTGAAAGGATTTTCAGTGGAACCGGTCCCAGTCAAGGAGAACTGGTGCGGCCCTCTGACGGAAAACCCGTCCGTAAAGTAGCCTGGATTCAGTGTGTGGGATCCAGAGATCTCCAGATGGAAGCGGATTTCTGCTCCAACATCTGTTGCATGTATGCCATAAAAGAGGCCCTGGTGGCCAAAGAAAGGACAGGCGGCCGGCTCGAGGCGACCATATTTTACATGGATATGCGAACGTTTGGAAAGTCCTACCAGAGATACCGGGAAGAGGCGGAGACGGTTCATGGGATCCGTTTCGAGAGAGGCCGGATTCATTCCGTTGTACAGGATGATACCAGCACCGATCTGATGATCCGTTATGTAGACTCAAACGGTGCCGTGCATGAATCCAGGCAGGATATGGTTGTTCTTTCCATAGGGCAGAGGCCTTCAACCGGTACGGCCGAACTGGCAAACGCTATGAATATCGGGCTCAATCCGTGGGGCTTCATTGAAACGGAACCCTTTTCCGTAAACCGCACTATCCGGGACGGCATAACCGTAGGCGGCGGTTTCTCCGGAATAAAGGACATTACCGAATCCGTGATTCAGGCATCTTCCGCGGCCCTTTCCGCCTCCCGAAGCATCCACGCTTCCGGCGGCAGCCTCATTCCGGAACCGGATTCCAACCAGAATTCCATTGATATCTCCCGGGAATCTCCAAGAATCATGGTGGTCATCTGCACGTGCAGCCAAAGGCTCTCGGAAAATCACAACATGGAGGGAATAGCGGAATACCTGAAAAGAAATCCCGTGGTCGAACGGGTAGAATTTCTTGAGCAGACATGCACCGTGAAGGGCTGGGATGACCTCGCAGGACTTGTTGAAGACCAGAAACCCAACCGGCTCCTGATCGCTGCGTGTCTCCCATATGTGTATGGCCGGAAACTTCGTGACCTGGCACAGCGGGTGGCACTGTCACCGTCACTCATGGATGTTGTGGATATCCACAGCCCTCTTTTTTCCATGAAACCTGAAGATAAAAACCGGATTTCGGCCATGACCCTGAGCACAATCGAAATGGGAATCGCTAAACTGAAAAGGCTGGATCCTTCACCGGTCCCCACTGTCCGGGTCAGCCAGCAGGCACTGGTGGTTGGAGGCGGGATTGCCGGTATGACTGCCGCACTGGCCATCGCCGACCACGGCTTCCAGGTTGACCTGGTCGAACAGTCGGACACCCTGGGTGGCAATCTGCTCTGGCTCAGGGACACGGCGGAGGGGAATGAAACCCGGGAGCTTTTGGATGAAACCTGCAAAAACGCGGAAAAACACCCCCTGATCAGGATCCATACCGGAACACATG
>CAYTJI010000214.1:0-4166 GCA_964438065.1 uncultured Desulfobacteraceae bacterium
CCTGCCTGCTGCAGGCAGGTCTTCGGCAAACGCGACGCTTGCAGGATTCAGGTGAAAGGAGGAATCGATATGGCAAATCGCGACATCAGTATCACTATCACGCAGCATATCCTGGAGAAACAGAAACAGGAAAACCCGGAGGCGACAGGGGCCTTCACAACCCTGCTGAATGAACTGGTTGTTGCAGCCAAGGTCATTTCAAGGGAAGTCAACAAGGCGGGCCTCGGCGATATTCTGGGTCCTACCGGAAAAATCAATGTTCAGGGAGAACAGGTACAGAAACTGGACCAGTTCGCCCACCAGGTCATTATCGACCGGATGCAGCACATCGGTCAACTCTGCTGCATGGCTTCAGAAGAAGACGCGGACCTGATTGACATCCCGTCACGATACCCGAAGGGAGACTACATCATTGTTTTCGACCCGCTTGACGGTTCATCCAATATTGACGTCAATGTGAGCATTGGAACGATCTTCGGAATCTACCGAAAAAAGAGCACTGAAACCCGAATTGATTATCTTCTGAACGATGTGCTTCAACCCGGAAGGGATATGGTTGCCGGCGGTTATTTCATATACGGCTCCAGTACGATCATGGTATACACCACCGGAAAAGGCACAGGCGTCCACGGCTTCACCCTGTTTCCGAGCGTGGGGGAATTTCTTCTGTCCCATGAGAATATCCGGATCCCGGAAAAGGGGAAAATATACAGTGTGAACGAAGGGAACTATCCGTACTGGGACGACCGGACATGGAAACTGGTGGATTATTTCAAGACAAAGGACCCGGACACGGGCAGGCCTTACAGTTCCCGGTACGTGGGAAGCCTGGTCGCCGATTTTCACCGCAATCTTCTCAAAGGCGGAATCTTCATGTACCCGGCCGACTACAAAGACCCCAAGAAACCCAGAGGAAAGCTGCGGCTGATGGTGGAGGCCAATCCGCTCGCGTTTGTCGTGCGCGAGGCGGGCGGGTACGCCAGCGATGGTCACAAGGCGATCCTGGACATCGAACCATCCGAACTCCACCAGAGGGTTCCGCTTTATATCGGCAGCAGGCAGGACGTGGAACTGGCCGAGGCGTTTATCAGCGGAAAAAGGCATTAGGGGCCCCGGCCGGTTCCGATCCAGGGATGGATAACCTCACTGAAAATTTGTGAGATCAATATTGAACCTAAAACCTGCATAAACTATTTTCAAAAAGGAAATTATGCTTTTAATATCAGCGAATTAATCGATTTGAATGCGGCCATAAAAACTGCGGTTTTTGAAAACAGTTTACCCTCCGGGAGCGTCGAGCTTGCAGGATTTAGGTTGAAGACTACAGAATCAGGGAAAAGCCCTGCCAACTTCCCGTCAGGGGACGAAGTAGGCATTTTCGGGGCGGCATATGAATGGAAAATCTCCGTTCTTCTCAAGGGCCTTATCGGAACGGGAAAAACCCGGTTCATGGAATACATGCCTTACCTGCTGAGTCGGGAGATGGCCCCGGAAGACAGGGCCACGCTTCCGGGCGGGTTGAATCCCTGCCGGTGTAACCCTTCCCGGCCCTATCCATCTCCCATGTAGAGACACGCGAATATCTTGGCATCCGTAATGATATTCGAAATCCGGGCGTACTCATTGGGCTGATGCGGCGTGTCGCACATGCTGCACCACACGGCCGCAGGCAGCCCGGCCTTTCTGAAAAAAGCCGCGACCGTTCCACCGCCGATGCCCACGGGTTCGGCCTCTCTGCCGGTAACCCGTTTGATTGCCCGAATGAGATTCCGGACCACCGGCGCGTCAGCGGGGGTCGAGTCCGCAGCATCCTCCCGGTGAACGACCTCCACATCGATTCCGAGGTCCTGTTCCTGCCCGACCCGTGAAGCGATCCGCCTGCAGGCGGCCACCACATCATCCACCGCGTACCGGGGAAGAACACGGCAATCCATATAAAAAACGTCCCTGCCCGGTATGGTATTCACGTTCGGGACGTTGGCCTCCATCTTTGTCGGCGCGAACGTGGACACGGGCGGCCGGAAGAGTTCGTCCGCCAGGCAAAATTCCGACATCAGATCCTCGAGTGCCAAGATCATCTTCGCCGCCCCCACCAGGCTGTTCCTTCCCCTGGCGGGGGTACTGGCATGGCACTGATGCCCGGTAACGACAAAACGCAGCCAAAGCATGGATTTTTCAGCCACCTCGATCATTGTACCGGCTTCGTTGCCCCCGTCCGGGACAATAATCATGTCATCATTTCCGAAAAGTCCGCGGTGACGGGAAAGCAGGTACTGAAGCCCGTGCCGGGAACCGGTCTCTTCATCCGCCACAACAGCCAGGCCCACGGGCCTTTTCGTTTTTGCGCCCGAATCTATGGCGGCTTTCATTGCCAGGTAGGAGCTGACAAACCCGTGCTGATTGTCTTCAACACCCCTCCCGATGATGCGGTCGCCCTCTACACGGACCTCGAACGGGTCGCTGTTCCACAGTCCACGGTCTCCCGGCGGGACCACGTCCAGATGACTCAGTACCCATACCGTGGGCCCCGGCTGATCCGTATCCCACTTCGCGATCAGATTGGGCCGGTAACCGTCCTTGGCCCGGTCGTCCGGGGCCCTGTATTCCTCAAGCACATCGGGATCCAGGGCTTCCAGGAGGCCCTTCACGAAAGCGGCCTTTTCGTGCTCGCCCGTGCCGCCGTTCTCCGGCCCCATGGCCACCCTGCACGTGAGGGCCGACTGGAGTTGTATGACCTCGTTTGTGTAGCCGTCAATTCGCTCAAAGATGTTTTCGATTTCCACCATTAGCATTTCTCCGGGTGCGGTTTCTTTGATGTTATCTCCAGGTCTGAAAGCCGTGCGATATCTCTCATCATAAGATCAACAACGGCAGTGGCGGACATGCCCGGATCCGCGTGGAACACGTTGCCGAATCTGACCCTGACCCGTGTACGCCACCCTTTCCGGCAGTAGTTGATGCCGACCGGAATAAAGGCCGGGGACAAACGGGAAAGGATCAGCCTCACCATCCCTGAATGCCCGGGACCCATCCTGTCCCTGTAGTACGTCCCTTCAGGAAAAATGACAAGGCCCTCACCGCTTCGAAGTTGTTCGATCACCGACCCGAGCGAGTCCCTGCTTTCAATCGGCCGTTTCCGATTCAATGGAATGACGCGCTAATACGCAGACCGCTGAAAAGAGCCCCCTGCGGCCCAACCCCCATTTACGCAAAACCTTTGAAAAACTCCTTCCGGCACCTCCCTGTGTTGTTAGTGGCACATAAATCCCGATGAAGTTCGGTGCAACCCGTGCTGTGGGGGACTCTTTTCAGATCCGTGCATATTTGTGAGTCACTCCGCAGGCACGGCGGCCTTTGTACGCAATTCGTTATGCGGAAATTACAGAAAATCACCTCCCGCGCCAAATGCGCCTTTGCCGCCTTTCGGCAACTCGAAACCCTGTTCCCGGGGTACAACACATCCCTGCAGGGTCATGCACGGGACTGAAAAGAGCCCCCACAGCCCGGGTTGCACCGAACTTTCAGCGTTATTTCCCCGGCAAGTGGGCCGTGTGCTGTTTTTGATTCCATTTGTTGCTCATGGGATAGTGTCCACACGTAAAAAATTCGCTTTTTTGGGTGCATTTCCAGCAATTGTGGAGTATCCGCTCCTGCTTATAGTCCCGGGATCCCCGACCTGGGTTTCCACAAAACCCTTCATCTCCCGGAACCCTCTCCGTTTCCCCATTGCCTGTCAGGGCCGGGCATGTTTCCACGTAACGGGGTTGGACCGCAGGGGGCTCTTTTCACGGATCTGCGTCACTCTGCAGGGACGGAACTATATCCCTCCTGACGGAATTTACCGGGGGCGTTAAGGCAGCAAAGGCCATCCTGGCGCGGGAGACGCTCTGTTTTCCGGTCCCGGGCTGAGTTGCGTAGCCGGCTGCCGTTGTGATGTGGAAAGACGCGCTAATACGCAGACCGCTGAAAAGAGATCCCTGCGGTCCAACCCCCATTACCCGAGCGCTTTAAAAAACAACCGTTTTTGCCCCCAGCCAGCACCTGTCTATCGTCCGGACGGGCCAGGCAGGCTCGCATACAGGTCAGCCTCAAATCATCATCCTCGAAATTTCACCTAAAACCTGCAAGCGTCGAGTTTGCCGAAGACCTGCCTGCAGCAGGCAGGT
>CAYTJI010000215.1:0-990 GCA_964438065.1 uncultured Desulfobacteraceae bacterium
CGCGAAAGTGGTTCGCCGCTGAGGGGTTTTCCTTCATGCAGAATTGAGCCGTGACTCCGGGTTGGAGAAGGGCCGGGAGGCCTCATCCGTCCGTAACCTACTGAAATGACCCGGCCGGGAGATCCGGAATCATTGATTATTTTGAGAAGCATTTTCCGTCTGCAGGCCCCCTCATAAAATTGTGGATCCACCTCGATCGGTTGGTGTTTCCCCCCTTATCCCTGATTTCATGGCCCGGATATTCGACTGGATTTTGTCCAGACCGGCGTGGTTGAGCGCTGTCCCCCCGAATCGTTCGTTGAACACTGCCTCTTTCATTTTCAGAATCTCGTTGATTGAGGGCAGAACCGGCCCTGCTGCTTTTTCCGTCCGGTTGTAGGGACACACATCCTGGCAGGCATCGCAACCCAGGAAGCAGCCGTTCATTTTTTCACTGAATGAGGGTGGAACATCACCCCGGTATTCAATGGTCAGGTAGGAGAGACAGATCGAGGCATTCAGCGTGAAGGGCGCTTCCAGGGCGCCGGTAGGACACACGTCCACACACAAAGTGCAGTCGCCACAGCGTGTTTCCATGGGGGTGGGTTCGGGGAAAGGCAGACGGGCGGTGGTGAGTATCTCAAGGAGAAAGAAAAAGGACCCGTGTCCGGGAATAATCAGCGCGTTGTTCTTTCCGATGAAGCCGATTCCCGACGCACATGCGAAGCTTCTCTCCAGAATGGGGGCGGAATCAATGCAGACTCTCGTCCGGGTTCCGGGATAAAGCTGCATGATGCTGTCGGCCAGTTTACGGGCCGGAATCTTCAGCCTGCGGTGATAGTCTGTTTTGCCGGGTTCGGCATATCTGGCGATGGTGAACCCTTCCGGAGTGCGGGGTTTAAGGCAACTGTAAGGGTAGGCCAGTGAGATTACGGTGCGGCAGTTGTCCAGGAGTCGTGCCGGGTTTTCTCTCAAGTCCATGTGCCGTTCCATCCAGCGCATATCGCCGTG
>CAYTJI010000215.1:1000-4156 GCA_964438065.1 uncultured Desulfobacteraceae bacterium
TCACCATTTATTTTTCCTTCTTGTATCCATTCACGGAAGCGGTCAAAAAACAACGGCCTTCCCGGACGGGAGAATCCGACTGCAATGAAGCCCAGGGCCCGGGCCTTGCGTATGAAAAAGGACAGGTGATCGGTGGGCTGAAGAGACATGATCGGACCGTCGGCGATCAGAGGGGCTATAAATCGAAAGGTGTCAGGCTTTCATGGCCGTCTTCCGTGACAAGTATGGTCTGCTCGAACTGGGCGGAAAGGGATCCGTCTGCGGTTACCGCGGTCCAGTTGTCTTCCCATATCCGCAGGGGGCTTTCTCCCAGGTTGATCATTGGTTCAATGGTAAACACCATGCCAGGGACCAGACGGAGACCTTCTCCTTTTTTGCCGTAGTGGGGTATCTGGGGCGGTTCGTGGAACTCGAGACCAACACCGTGGCCGACAAATTCCCTGACTACGGAGCACCCCGCTTTTTCCGCGTAGCTCTGAATTGCCCATCCGATATCTCCGACCGTGTTTCCCGGTTTTACGCTGGAAATGCCTCTTTTCAGGCTTTCCCGGGCCACGCGTACAACCTTCAGGGCATCCGGTCCGGGTTTTCCAATAAAAAAAGTCTTGCTGACATCGGCAAAATATCCATTCAGGATAGTTGTCACATCCACGTTGACGATGTCACCCTCTTCAAGGATCCTTTCACCCGGGATTCCGTGACAGATCACGTCGTTAACCGACACGCAAACACTCTTCGGAAATCCGCGGTAGTTCAGCGGAGCGGGAACCCCACCGTGTGAGACCGTGAATTCATGAACCAGTGTATTGATTTCTTCCGTGGCCATCCCCGGGCCGATCTTTTCTTCAACCCGGTCAAGTGTGGCCAGAGCCAAGCGTCCGGCTTTCCGGATACCCTCGATTTCCCGGGCTCCTTTTAATTGGATTTTGTATTTCTGGAAATAGATGTCTTTCATGTTCACTGCTTCCGGATTCTGTTCTTTGGCAAGACAGCACCTTTTGTATTTACGGCCGCTTCCACAGGGGCAGGGGTCGTTTCGGCCGATTTTCTTCGGATCTTTTCTCTGCAATTCGTGTATCCGTTTCTTCAGGTTTGCACACAAGGCTGATGATATATCCCTCTATACCAGAATGTGCAATCTAAATCAAACTCTAATGGATCTTGAAGAGAGTCTCCTGTTTTCGAAAGGGCAGGCAGTTAAGATCCGGATTCCTGCCTGTGCCACGGTGCGATTCTGAAAAGCAGCAGAATTCCCGGGGACGCGGCTACTGTGCAGGCGATAAAGAATCCCGGCCATCCCATGTGTTGAGCAAAAAAGCCGGTCGGTGCGGAAGCCAGAACACGCGGAAACGCCATCAGACTGGTCAGAAGCGCATATTGCGTGGCCGTAAATTTTTTATTGGTGATGCTGGCCATGAACGCGACGAGGGCGGCCGTTCCCATTCCACTGCTCAGGTTTTCAAATGCAATAACCGCGCACAGGGCGGAAATATTGTGCCCCGCATGGGCCAGAGCCGCAAAACAGGCGGTGGACAGGGCCTGGAGAATTCCGAAAATCCACAGGCTTCGGTTGATGCCGAGACGAAGCATGAGCATGCCGCCGGAAAGAGCACCGGCAACAGTGGCCCACGTACCGAAAATCTTTACAATCGTGCCGATTTCTGTTTTTGAAAATCCGATATCCATGTAAAAAGGAATGCTGATGGCGCCTGCCATGGTGTCGCCGATCTTGTACAGCAGGATAAACGCCAGCATCGCCAATGCTTCGGGACGCCGGAAATATTCAACAAGGGGATCAATAACCGCCTGCCTGAGTGTGTGCGGGGTACCACAGGGAATTACCGGTTCGGGGGTAAGCACGGTCGTAATGACACAAGGAACCAGACAGCCGGCTATAATGAGATAGACCCATGACCATGGCAGGTAATCGGCCATGATAAGTCCTCCTCCGGATGACAACAGGATCCCCATCCGGTACCCGTAGATGTAAAGGGATGAGCCCAGCCCGAGTTCATCATCCGGCAGATCTTCCCGGCGGTAGGCGTCTACAACGATATCCTGGGTTGCGCTGAAAAATGCCACAAGAAGGGCTGCTGAGACCATCATACGGAAATGATGTGCCGGGTCGGAAAAACCAAGAGCCCCTATGGAGAAAATAAGCGCCGTCTGGGCCAGGAGCAGCCACCCTTTCCTTCGACCCAGGAAAGGCAACGTGTAGCGGTCAACCACCGGTGCCCAAATAAACTTCCATGTATACGGGATCTGGACCAGGGAAATCGCGCCGATGACCGTCAGGTCGGCTCCGGCATCCTTCATCCATGCCTGCAGTACGCCCACGGTAAGCACAAGGGGGAGGCCGCAGGCAAAGCCCATGACAAAAGCGACCCGCATGCGGCGGCTGAATATGACGCGAATGGGGGAATCAGAGGTTTGGGTCTGCACGTTGTTGTCGGCTAGAATTGAATAACAGTACGATCCGGCAGTGCCGGCGGCCTATACACAGACGGAGTTGGATCTGAATGAATTCTGATCAGCCAAAGGCGGTTTGGTGTGGACAATGGCGAACGGGTTAAAGTTTTTGTTGGCTTTTTCCGATAAAATTATATAATAAAAAGCAATCTGTCAAATTCAAGGGGGCGTCGGTCATGGAGATCAGTGGAAAGGTTTCTCCCATTAAAATGGGAGTTTATATTAATAATATTAGAGATAACAGTAAGATAACCAATCTCCAGGGAAAGGGGTCCGAACTTGGCCCGGATGCACGAGACAAGGTTGATCTGTCTGAAACCGCGAGGGAAATGCAGGAAATGAAAACCCGGCTCGATGCGGTTCCTGATATCCGGGGAGAAAAGGTTGAGGAAATAAAAAACCGGATTGAAAATGAAACATATCAAATTGATGCGAAAAAGATTGCGATCAAAATGATAAGAGATTCAATGCTTAACGGAATTGTGTAGCGGGTTTTAGGTACAGATTGAACCCCGTATTTGTGTCTGAAGGGCGTTTCATTGACGGATGAAGCGCCCTTTTTGTTATTTTACATTGGCAGAAAGCTGGTATATAAAACAGAAATCACATTTCGACTCCACCTGAGAATTTGTGGGTTAATAATGCTTTTGGAACCCGGTGACAGCGGCATGGGATCTTTTCCGGATG
>CAYTJI010000216.1:0-4137 GCA_964438065.1 uncultured Desulfobacteraceae bacterium
CACACCGGAACGGTCATATACGACAGTATAGGTCTCAACAATGCCCCGCCCGTCCGCCTCCTCAGCAATAGCCGGTGGGGATTTACTGCCACCATCGGACGATGCCGCTATCGTTTTCGCGCCCGGCGGCTCTCCGAATATGGTCGATATGACCACGGAGGAATGGCTGCTCAAAAACATACCGTTACCCGTGACCAGTCCGGTTGATCCGGGCCGGGCCCGCAGACGGTTCACCATTGCAGCGAGGGAATGCAGGGTATAGTTACTCCCGGGGCCTCCGGCATAGGGGAGTCCGCCGGTTACTGTCAGGCCGCGCGGATCGTCTTCCGTCACCCCATAGGCCTCTGCCGCCATCTCCACGGCAACGGGAAAACAACTGTAAAAATCAATAAAGTCCATATCCTGGATGGAAATTCCGGTCCGCAAGAATGTCTCCCGGGCACACCTGCACAACGAGGGTGATATCGAAAGATCCGGCCGCTCGCTCACGAACCAGGGATCTTCCCGGGTATTTGCGCCGCCACGCCAATACAGTCGTTTTTCCTCCGCAATTCCCAACGCATCAGCAACGCGATCTGAAACCATGAAAATCCCGGCCGCCTGATTGGTATCAAGAACCGCATTGAGATACTTGGTGTAGGGAAAACAGATCATGCGGTTGACCGGGGTGGGTGTGATCAATTCTTCCACCCCTCTTTCGACAGGGAACCAGGCGTACGGATTTTTCGCGGCCACCTGACTGAAGCGGTGCATGAGGTTTCCGATCCGAATGTTGTGGAACTTGATATCAAGCCCGCGCCTGGCCCGAAGCGCGTTTTCAAAAACGGGATAAAAGTGAATCGGGAGATGAAGACCGTGATTTTTCTCTCGGTCGCAAACACTCGGCTTTTTGCTTCCGATCACCTGCGGTACGCCTGTGCCCCCCTCCCCCCAGGGCGGCTGGACCTTTTCCTTTACGGCACGCTTAAGCGTTTTGAGGTTATGCGCTCCGGCTACCAGCGCAACACGTGTCCGGCCGGAGGCGATCTGTGCCGCCACGTGATTTACCAGCACCAGAGGGGTTTCACCACCAGGTTCAGTAGTTATTGTCGTGGCAGGTCGGACACCCAGTTTTTCACCCAGGAGTGCGGCCGCATTCCGGGGATACCAGCCGGCAACGGTCACCAGCCCGATGGTGTCAATTTGATTGATCAGCCTCTTCCCTCCCCCTGCATCCTCTGACGCCTCACGGCCAATTCTGACAAGCATCTCAAGGGGTGTCATCGCAATACGGGGATCACTTTCGTGCTCCACCAGTTGGGCGACCCCGATTACAACAGGGATATCCGTCCTCTTCATCGACAATACCTTCCAAATAACCGGCGGTTACCGGAATAAATCGGCCTCCGGCTGGTTACGCTCCAAAATATCTATTCATGCCACGACGCAAACTCGACGCTTGCAGAATTTAGGTATAATGTCAATCCTTTATTTGTCCGGATCTGACCGATATACATGGCTATGGAATAAAGCCTAAAAGCCATGATGTGTCAAATAATTCAAAAGGTTAACATGGCACAATATGACAGTCAGACCAGCCAATCCTTCATGTGTTTTGCATCCCCTTCGGGTGATTGTGGCATTCGGTCTTGTTGACTCTTTCTTCGTCTTTCAGTACCCTGTGGAATAACGCCGTTTAGAAACGCACAATGAATAACGATAAGGGGAAAATTGAAAGCGAAAAGAATCATACGAAAAATCATCCGATACGGATGATTCCCAACGTCCCCGATACCGGAGTTCTCATGCTGGACATATCCCGATTCAATCCCGATTATTTCATGTCAAAGATCCCGGAGATATCCGTTATTGCCAGAAAGGCGGATTCAGTGGATGAACTGAGGATCAATCTCTCGCAGCTTGCCCATGACATGATGTTTGAGACGTTTGACGATTACGATACATTTACGGTAGGCTCCATCATACGCGTCCGGGACTGTGCCAAGGTACTGATGCGCATGATGACCCGCAGAAGTGAAGACAAGGCCGGTTTCTCCGTAGCACAGGCGATCAAGGATATCGCACAACGAAAGTCGCGACCGGATCTGACCCCGGCGTTCTATGCGGAGATGCTTCATCTGTTTATGGGTCTTCAGGGACGAGGCCCGGGGAAAAATATGGCCGATCTTCACCTCATCCCCTCGCGATTCCGTCAACAGGAAGCGGCAATCGAACGTTCCCATCAACTGGATGAACTGTTTGATCATATCAACGCCCGGGGAGAAAAAAGTGTTTCCGGACTGCACGAAGAGTCCATCAAAAGAAGAAAGGCCAGACAGGAAAGAATCCTTGAAAAACTGAAAGCATCCCGTGAAAACTGGAACGATTGGCATTGGCAAACAGCAAATATTCTTAGATATTCTGATGAGATAAGTCGATTAGTTGAATTGTCAGATGAAGAGTATGACGCAATATCTCTTTCCAGGAAAAACAGGCTTCCTTTCGGCATAACGCCTTATTATCTCTCCCTGATGGACGACGACAGGGCCTCCGGACGTGACAGGGCCATCCGGGCCCAGGTCATCCCACCGGAAAACTATGTTGAAAAAATGGCGGAGGCCGAGCGGTTTGGGTATTGTCTCGATTTCATGAAAGAGGCTGAAACATCGCCGATCAACCTTATCACCCGCCGGTATCCGGCCATCTGTATTTTTAAGCCCTTTAACACGTGTCCACAGATCTGCGTGTACTGTCAACGGAACTGGGAGATCGATGACGCCATGGAACCTGGGGCTTTGGCATCAGAAGAGCAGATTGAAGCGGCAATCCAGTGGATACGGAATCATCCGGCTATCCATGAGGTGCTGGTGACCGGTGGTGACCCGCTTGCCATGGAAGATGCGGATATTGATCGTATTCTTGCCATGCTGGCCGACGTGCCTTCCATAGAACGGATTCGCATCGGAACACGGACCCTGGTAACACTGCCCATGCGAATCACGGATCAGCTTGTCGCCATCCTGTCAAAATACCGGCAGACAGGAAAACGTCAGATGGCGATAGTCACACACATTCAGCATTCGTATGAGATCACGCCGGAAACGGTTGCCGCCGTAAATCGTTTCAGGGACATGGGCATCCCGGTTTACAACCAGCTTGTCTACACCTTTTTTGTTTCCAGACGCTTTGAAGCAGCGAATCTGAGACGTCTGCTAACCCTGTCAGGCATTGAGCCCTATTACACATTCAATACCAAGGGTAAGGAAGAGACCATGGAGTACCGGGTCCCGATCGCCAGGTTGCTGCAGGAACAAAAGGAGGAAGCCCGGATGCTGCCCGGACTTACCAGGACCGATGAGGCTGTTTACAACGTACCCGGGCAGGGGAAAAATTATCTGCGGGACAGTGGACGTCGCGACCTGATCTCCATTCTGCCCAACGGGAGCCGGTTATATGAATTCCATCCCTGGGAAAAAAACATCTCCAGAGATATCAAAACCCACCTGAGCGAGGATGTCCCCATACTCGATTACCTCCTCCGGCTCGAAAAAATCGGGGAGGACGTCTCCGACTATGAAACCATTTGGTATTACTACTGAAAATGGGGTAAAATCCCGGCCCGGAGGACCAATTACGGACATTTTTCCCTCATTTTTCTCCGCTTACCAAGTACTGTTCCCACTCATTGAAGCTATTTTCCCCAAAATCTTCACAATCCACACAAAGGGCCGCGCTTAACATTCATGACCGATCAAGTGGTCCTGGTCACCCCGAGGATGAAAATGAATGGAGGGAGGATTATCATAGGGGTGACCAGGCGTGGGCTTCTCTGATCGTGATGCGTTACAGGGTATAATCCAGTGCCCATCCATAAATGAGTTTTTTTGCGCAATCCCTGCGTCAATCTGCGGGATCACTTGCCTGCCTTTGCGTGTTCGCACGCAGACAGGTGCGGCGTACCGGATGTACACCTCCGCATAATCCCTTGATTTCCTTGGCCTTGCGCAAAAATTCGTATTTCCGGATCGGAAACTCGCCCGTGCCCCGAATTTCATTTATGGATGAACACAAGTTAAATTCATGTTATTTGAAAACGTATGTCATTTCACCTAAAACCTGCATAAACTGTTTTCAAAAAAGGAAGTTATGTTTTTAATA
>CAYTJI010000217.1:0-4134 GCA_964438065.1 uncultured Desulfobacteraceae bacterium
GTACCGCGATATCCGGGCTTACGGCCTGCTGGAAAATTATTACCGGCAGGCGAGACAGGAAGGAATCATGTTCTTCCGATTTGATCGCGATGAGCCTCCCGGTGTCAAGCCGACGGATGAGGGCATTATGGTGACATTCAAAGACCACGTGCTTCAGCGGGACCTGATCGTCACTGCCGACGCGCTTGCTCTGAGCGCCGGTATGAGGCCCGAAGACACGGAAGAACTGGCCACAATCGTCAAGCTGGCCCGTAACCAGGACGGTTACTTCATGGAGGCCCATGTCAAATTGCGGCCGGTCGATACGCCCAGTGAAGGCATCTTTGTCTGCGGCACGGCCCATAGCCCGAAACTCATCACTGAAACCATCTCCCAGTCCCTGGCGGCCGCATCGAGGGCCGCGACATTCCTCTCACAGCCGGAGATCACCCTGTCGGTCGTCACCGCCAGGGTAGACCAGGAACACTGCGCGGCATGCCTGGTATGTGTCCGCGCATGCCCCTATGGAGTGCCCAGAATCAATAAAGACGGCGTGAGCGAAATCGATGAAGCCCTGTGCCGGGGCTGCGGCATCTGCGCGGCCGAATGCCCCGCCCGGGCCATCCAGCTTAACTGGTATGATGACGACCTGGTCATGAGCAAGGTGGAGGCCTTGCTGGAAGGAGTCCTGTAATGAAAGATTTTGATCCTGTTATCATAGCATTCTGCTGTCAATTTTGAGGGTACACGGCCGCGGACCTGGCAGGTTCCATGCGTCTGAGTTATCCCAGCAGTATAAAAATCATCAAAGTTCCATGCACGGGAAAGGTGGATCTCATTCATCTTCTCAGGTCTTTTGAAAAAGGAGCGGACGGGGTCTATGTCCTGGGCTGCCTGGAAGGGGCATGCCAGTTTAACAACGGTAATATCCGGGCCCGCAAAAGAGTGGAGAAGGCCCGGCAAATCCTGGAAACCGTCGGCATTGGCGGAGAAAGGGTGCAGATGTATAACCTGTCGTCCAGTGAGGCCCCCCTGTTTGCCCGGATCGCCACAGAAATGACGGAAAAAATAATCGAAATGGGGCCAAACCCCATTAAACTGAAAAGGAAAAAGAAGGCCGCCTGAGGCGGGACACTAACGGGTGGAGGTAACAGCAGATGATTGTAGCCGAGCAAAAGCCGATTGAGGAAATCATTGATGAAATTAAAGGGTATCAGAAGATACTCATCGCAGGGTGTAACGAATGTGTTACCGTATGTGAGGCGGGCGGCAAGAAGGAAGTGGCGGTTCTCGCTTCGGCCCTCCGCATGTACTTCATGAACCAAGGGAAAGAGGTCCGGATCGACGAAGTCACGGTTGAAAGGCAGTGTGACCATGAATATCTGGAAGAGCTGAGAAACGACATGGATCAATATGATGCCGTTTTGTCACTGGCCTGCGGTGTCGGGGTCCAGTTCATGGCTGAAAAATACTTCAGCACACCGGTTTACCCCGGCGTCAACACCTGTTTTCTCGGTGCGTCTGAAGAAAGGGGGGTGTGGGGAGAACGCTGCCAGGCGTGCGGACAGTGTATTCTGGGAAAAACAGCAGGTATCTGTCCGGTCTCCAGATGTGCCAAAAGGGTACTCAACGGACCCTGCGGTGGCTCCACAAAGGGTTCCTGTGAACTGAACAAAGATATCCCCTGTGCCTGGCAGCTTATTGTAGACCGTCTGAAAGAGTTGGACAGGCTGGATGAATACGAACAGCTGACCCCTATCAAAGACTGGTCCACAGACCGGGCCGGAGGCCCCAGAAAAGTGGTCAGGGAGGATGTGAGACAATGAGCACAAAAACGCCGAGCAAACTTGAAAAAATCCTTTCTCAAGGCCATCTGGCAGTCACTTCCGAGGTCGGCCCCCCCAGGGGGAGCGATCCTGAAGCTATTCGAAAAAAAGCGGAGATGATCAAGGGGCATGTGGATGCCGTCAATATTACGGATAACCAGACTTCGGTTACCCGGCTTTGCTCTCTGGCGGCATGTATCCATTTGAAACTGATGGGGCTCGAGCCCACGCTCCAGATGGTCGTCAGGGACCGCAACCGTATCGCCCTGCAGAGCGATATTCTCGGTGCTGCCTCGTTTGACATCCATAATATTCTCTGCCTTTCGGGTGATCATCAGAACTTCGGGGACCAGCCCCAGGGACAGAACGTGTTTGATTTAGATTCGATGCAACTGATCCAGACCATCAGGTACATGAGGGATGAAGGAAAATTCCTGGGCGGAGAAGAAATCACACGGCCCCCGAAGATGTTCGTGGGGGCTGCTGCCAACCCCTTCGCAGACCCTTTTGAGATCCGTGTACCGCGCCTGGCCAAGAAAATCGCTGCGGGTGTTGAATTTATCCAGACGCAGTGTATTTACAATGTGGATAAATTTGAAGAGTGGATGAGGCTTGCGCGTGACCGTGGCCTGCACGAAAAGTGTTATATCCTGGCCGGCGTGACGCCCTTCAAAACCGCCGGAATGGCAAACTACATGAAAAATCGTGTCCCGGGCATGGACGTCCCGGATGAAGTGGTCAAGCGAATGAAGGGAGTCCCCAAGGAAAAGCAGGCTGAAGAAGGTCTCAAGATCTGTGTTGAAACCATCCAGCGGCTGAAAGAATGTGAAGGGGTAAGAGGCTTTCATATCATGGCGATTGAATGGGAAGACAAGGTACCGTGGATTGTGGAACGTGCCGGTCTCTACCCCAGGCCGGAACTCGCCGAAGACTGACACAATATCGCAACTTCCCGGTAACTTCGGACCGAGGTGACCGACAGGTTACTCTGGATTGAAAATGATCAACAAATACCCCACTAATAATTACGAAAGGAGGATAAGGCATGTCAGACAAATACATTCTGGTCGTTGATGATGACCCTGATCTTGTGGAAACCGTGGCATTGATGCTGGAGAGCAAGGGATGCGAAGTCGGCCGGGCCTACGATGGCATTGAGGGAGAGGAATCCATTAAAGCCCGCAGGCCGGATCTGATCATCCTTGACATCATGATGCCGAGAAAAGACGGTTATGTCCTGTGCGCTGAACTGAAGTCAGATCAAAAGACCCGCGATATCCCGATCATCCTGCTCACCGCAGTAGGGGAAGCGGTACCCACAACCACATATTCCCATGCGGACGGCATGTCCACGGAGGCAGATGACTATATCGCCAAACCAATAGATACAGAGGGTCTGTGGCAGGTAGTCAGTGACCTGCTTTGACTGGTATTCGGGCAGCCGATGACCACTCAGACAAGGCTCAGCGCTTTCAAAATCCTGAACGCGGTTTCCAGGATTTCGCTGGTCGAATCGCATGAACAAAGCAGGCTTCCGACGGAATTCTGCGCCCTCATGGCCCGGGAAAAGATCAACATCCTGTTTCTCTCCTGCGGGAGTCAGGACAATAACCGGGGCCTGGATGCCGCCATAGACCCACGCGATGCGCCAAGGATCATGGCGCTTGTCAGGGAAAATTTTGCAACGGCCATTCCCAGTACGGGAAAAATTGCAATATTGTCCCTTTTCCCCCACAGAAGCGACCCTTCCGTCACCGGATCCCTGTTCCAGGTCCTCGACATGACGGGTATCGAACCGGATGCCGTGGCGACTTCGAACTCCGCCATCTCCCTTGTTGTGCAGGAAACGGCTATGGACACCCTCACAAGCGCGCTGTTTGAACCTTTCCGGTTCAGCGCCTATCGGACACCTGCCGACTGGAAACTGGCTCAGAAAGGAAAAGATCAGCTTTATAAAGAAGTTGTTGCGTCCTACCAGGAAAAAAAACCGAAGGTATACAGTCTGTCCTGGCAGGAAAACCAGCAGTTGTTCAGGATCAAACTGGAAAAGTGCAGCATGAGATCAATGGCTTCCGCCTTTGCCGGATTTTCTCGAAAAGGGCTGATACTGTCTTTCCTTACATCAAGCCCTTCCCGCACCCGTGAGAATCTGTATGTACACCTGTGTGCGCCCGAGGCTGAACAGCATGGTGCTCCGGACCTGATCCGTAAATCGCTTCCCGAAACCGCTATCACCGGGATCTCTCCCGTCTCAGTGTTTTCCATGAATGGGCCCCCTTTCGGAGATCGATACGGTATCGTGGGGGAAATCCTTGAAGCCCTGGACCAT